>CACZIY010000086.1 GCA_902781345.1 Oscillospiraceae bacterium
GGTATAAAAGAGATAAAACAGTTAAAAGAAAAATATGATTATAAAAAGCCGAAATTGTTCTTTTCATCACCTATGAAAAGGTGCATTGAAACGCTTGATGTTTTATATGGCGATGAAAATATTGATATTTTAACAGTTGACGGGTTGCGTGAATGCAATTTGGGCGATTTTGAGGGCAAAACCGCCGAAGAGCTTATTGATGACCCTCGCTACACTGACTGGGTTAGCCACGGTACAGCACCTACTAACGGCGAAAGCAACAAAGATTTTGCTACCCGTGTTTGCTCGGCTTTTGTTGATACAATAAGAGAGATTTTGAAAACAGGCGAAACCGAATCGGTAATTTGTGCGCACGGCGGTGTTATTATGACTGCGCTTGCGGTGTTTGGTTTACCACAAAGAAAAATGACCGATTATATGGCAAACAACGGCAGAGGGTTTACAATTCGTGTAACACCGAGCGTTTGGATGCGAAGCGGTATGGTTGAAGTTTTGTCGGAATTTCCGCTCGGTTCTGCAAATGAGCCTGATAATTCGATAAACCCTGTAAAAAATTCAAAAGAAAATCCTTTTGCTAACTACGAGCAAGAGGACCGTGAAGTTTTATGGCAAAACTATAACGAAGAAAATGAGAAATAAAAAAGGAACGCTTTTGCGTTCCTTTTTGTTTTTAATATGTCGAATATGTTGTGTAGTTTACTTTTCCGCCAACTGTTCTTGTTAGCTTATAAGTCGAGCCTGACCTTGAAACAGAAAGTTTAACCTTTTTATGTTTTTTCTCTGCATTGGTAAGAAGTTTTATAACTATTTTCGAATTGTTATAAACCTTTGCGCTGATTTTGATTGTTTCATTAGTATTATTAGTAAACTTCAAATCGCAAGTACCCCAAGAAATTGCAGCATCTCTACCAGGGACAACATAATGCACTTTCATTGTGTGTTGGCAACGCTCATTAATAGCCAAGTTTGCAAGCAACGCTGCATTGAATATTGTAGTTGAAACTTGACAAACACCGCCACCTAAGCCCTCAGTTACAGTTTGTCCTGAATAAACGGTTGCCATTTTAAAGCCTCTATCAGCGGTACGAGGACCTACAACACCGTTAAACGAAAATCTGTCGCCTGGGTTTAAAATAGTTCCGTCAATATATTTGCAAGCACGCTTTATATTTGTTGTTCTTCCGTATGGACTGCTGAAATATGTAGTAAATGTAGAATAAACATTGTTAAATCTGGTTGTCTTTTTATCAGACCATTTACCATAAAGTCGTTTACCATTAACATTTATATATGCTCTGATTCTGAAATAGTATTTCTTTTTAGAATTTAATTTAAATTTTTTCGATTTAGCAGAGCCTTTGTTAACATCAATTGTTTTAACGCCTTTTTTAAACTTTTTATTTCTCGAATAAGCAATCTGATAACCGCTTGCGGTTATTTTTTTCCATCTTGCTTTAAACTTTTTACCCTTAAAAGCACCGCCTAAAACAGTTACCTTTTCAGGCTTCATAGTTACTTTTTTAGCAACGCTTTCATTCGACAAATAGTTTTTGCCGCTGACTCTTTTATAAGCACGCACCATATAGGTGTAAGTTGTTGCAGGAGTTCTTCCCGAAACATTGAAGTAACTGTTTTTTGTAGTTACTGCTAATGTATAATTGTCGTTTTTAGTATTTTTTCTGTAAAGTCTATATGTAACGCCGCCTGAAACTTTATCCCAACTTAATGTAAAAGTTTTATCAGTTAACTTTTTAACTTTTAGATTTTTTACAACATCAGGATAAATTCTGAATGTTTTTGTAAAACTTCCCTTAAAATTGCCTTTTCCTTTAATAGTAGCGGTTGCTTTACCAATATTTACATTGCTTTTATAAGAAATAGTATAATCGATATTCGCCTTTGGTTTATAAATTTCATCGCCAAATGTTATTTCAGGCTTATGAGCGCTTCCGTCATAAATATAGTTAACCTCTGAAAGATACTTATTAGAAAGCTTTGAAATATCCTTAGCAACAATTTTAAAGTTAATCTCTTTTTTACCAGCTAATACTGTGCTGTTTGCAACAGCGGTAACTTTTACAGTTGCCTTGCCTACCTCTTTATTATCATAATACTTTACAGTATAGTCAGTATCAAGAACAAATTTAGTTGTTTCATACTTTACTGTAACAGTCGGCTCTATTTTTGCCCCTGTATATGTATACTCTGCTTTTGAAACCGTAACACTACATTCGCTTAAATCAATCGGTTGTGGCTCAACGGGTGGTTCTTCACCCTCTGCAAATGAAGTAACATTTAGCCCAAAACAAAGGCAAATAACAAGCAAAATAGATACTATTCTCTTTGTCATATTCTCCAAATCCCTTTCTTATATCTTATTATAAGTTCATTTTACAATACTTTTTTAGTTTTTTCAATAGTTTTTTAATTACAATTCTGTAACAATAGTTAAACTTTTGTCTTTTTTGGGTATAATGCTAATTGACTTTAACTCGTTTTAATGATAAACTATACTAAAATACACTTTTTACGGAGTAATTATGCAAAAAATTTCAATTAAAGATAAAGATGATAAATTAAGCAAAAAAGCAAAGGCAATATTAATAACTATTATTTTAGTGCTGGCTGCTGTCGGTCTTTTTGCGTTTTGCTTTTTAAAATATTACCATGTTTATGAAACAAAGGTTGTAAAGCCGACTTGTACCGAAAAAGGTTACACTCAGTCAACCTGTATTTTTTGTAATAAAATTATCAGAAAGCATTACACTAAGGCTCTCGGTCATGATTATGGCGAAAAGAAGCTTAAAAGTGATGCTACAGAAACTGATTTTGGCGAAAGAATTAAAACTTGCAAAAGGTGCAAGCACGAGGTTTCTTACCCTATTTACCCAAAATCTACTATGAAAAAGTTTTATTTTTCGGGTGCGCCTTTTGAAGTAAACAGCGATATGATTACGCAGGGTATTTTGACTTATGATTATAACGGTGAGCATATTGAAAAATATGTCGAAATGCAGTATGCCGACCGCAATACTTCAAGATATATAAAGCACAATTATAACATAACATTTTTTAAAAACGATAAGTTTGAAGAAAAAGATACTTTAAACCTTATGGAAAATGAAGGTGAAAGGTCAACCTGGGCGCTTTATGGCAACTATTATGATTTTTATAATTTGAGAAGCAGCGTTGCAAACGATATTTTCAAGCAAGTTCGCAGCAGCTACACAGCCCCGAACAAAGAGGCTTCGGGTAATTTTGGCACAGTAGAAAGCGAGCCTGTTTTGATGTATATTAACAACACTTTTACAGGCATTTACCGACTTTTTGCGCCGATAAATTCGGAAACCGAAACTAATTTAAAAGCGGTTGTAAATTCCGATTATTCTTCAAGCGATACCAAATTTAAATTAGAAACAAGCAAAAACGGCGCTTGGCGAGTTAAATACAACTACAAATTGCCAAAGGATACAAGCGAGCTTAAGGATAAAGAGATTATTGAGAAAAATGAGTGGATTTATGACTCGCTTAATGAGCTTATAAACTTTGTTTATGAGAAAGAAGGCGACGAGTTTAAAAAAGGCATTTCTTCTTATCTTGATGTTGATGCGACTATAGATTATATGATAACGGTTTATAATTTATGTGCCGCTGACAATGTTTCGCATAATATGATGCTTCAAACTACTGATGGTAAAGTCTGGACGCCTGTTTTATTCAGCGCAAACGCTTCGTTCGGGCTGAATTTGAACGGTGAAATTGATGATTACGAAACTGTGCTTGCTCCTGATAAAAAGAATGCTAATAAGGGCGATTATGTTTCTGACACCTCATCAATGCTTTTTGAAAAAATGATTAATAGTTTTTACCCTGAAATAAAGGACAGGTACGAAAAAACTAAGGATACCGTTTTTTCACCGAAAAATATTATTTCACTTTTTGATAAGTATAAAGCACAAGTTGGCGACAGCGTTTATGAGCGAGAAAAAACAGCTTATAAGGTTGTAAACAGCGATATTGATTTAGAAAAAAATATAACTTCTTTTTCAAAATCGAGAAAAAAAGTTTTAGGAAAATTCTTTAAATAAAAAAAGCGACTTTTTTAAGTCGCTTTTTAATTTCTGAAATCTATTAAATCTTTTATAACTTCGCCTGCAATTATAAGCCCTGCAACTGACGGAGCAAAAGAAACGCTGCCAGGAAGCTGTCTTTTTGAAGTGTTTTCATCGCTTTTTTGCGGTGTTAACGCTTTTTCTTTTGAATAAACTACTTTTAAACGTTTTATTCCTCTTGCCTTTAACTCTTTTCGCATAACACGAGCAAGCGGACAAACGGAAGTTTTATAAATATCGGTGATTTCAAACATTTCAGGGTTAATTTTGTTGCCAGCCCCCATTGAGCTGATTATTTTTACACCGAATTTTTCGGCATTTTCAACGAGCGCTATTTTACCTGCGACAGTATCAATCGCATCAATTATATAATCATATTTTTTAAAGTTAAAATTATCAGCAGTTTCAGGAAGAAAAAACATATCAAAAGCGTTAACATTAGCTTCTGGATTTATTTCTAAAATTCTTTCTTTCATAACTTCGACTTTTTTTCTGCCGACTGTTTTTTGTGTTGCGATAATTTGCCTGTTTATATTAGTAACGCTGACGGTATCGTTATCAATAATATCAATGTTGCCAACGCCAGCACGAGCGAGTGCTTCAACGGCAAAGCCGCCTACACCGCCTACGCCGAAAACTGCCACTTTGGCATTTTTTAAAATTTTCATTTTGTCAGCACCGAAAAGCAATTCGGTTCTTGAAAACCAATCAGCCATTATTTATTCTCCGATTTTTTCATTTCATCAATACCAAGCAAAATGCCTGTTTTTGCGCTGTGGAAGTTAAGACCACCCTGCATCCAGGCAGCATAAGGCTCTCTTAACGGACCGTCAGCCGAAAGCTCTATTGTAGCGCCTGCGGTAAACGAGCCCTCTGCCATAATTACTTCGTCATCATAGCCAGGCATTTCTGACGGCTCTGGAATAACAAACGAATTTATCGGCATACCTTTTTGAAGTCCGCCACAAAAGCCGATTAATTTTTCAGCCGAGCCTAAAATTATTGTTTGAATAATATCTGCCCTTGTTTCATCTGCTTTTGGTGTAACCTCAAAGCCCGCAAGCTCGAAAATTTTGCTTGCAAAAACTGCGGTTTTTAATGCTTCGCCGACTGCGTGAGGCGCATTGAAAACGCCTAAATACAACTCTCTTGAATTGCCGAGTGTTGCGCCGATTTCCTTGCCAATACCCGGTGAAGTTAAGCGGTTAGCACATTTTTCAACCAAATCCGCCTTACCTGCGATATAGCCACCTGTCGGGGCAATTCCGCCACCTGCATTTTTAATAAGCGAGCCCATAATAATATCAGCACCGACATTTGAAGGCTCTTCTTTTTGAGTGAATTCGCCATAGCAATTGTCAACCATAACAATAGTTTTTGGCGCTGTTTTTTTAACAATTTCAATCGCTTTTTTAAGCTTTTCTACTGTGTAAGACGGGCGAGTTTCATAGCCACGACTTCTTTGAAAATAAGCCACTTTCACAGGCGATTTTTTAAGTCTTTCCTCGAGTGCCACAAGGTCAATTTCACCGTTTTTATCTAAATCAACCTGGTCATATTTTACACCAAATTCAGCTAAAGAGCCGTCTTTTTTTGAAATGCCGATTACTCCACGCAAGGTGTCGTAAGGTATACCTGTAACACAAAGCAAAGTATCATTTGGTCGCAAAATACCAAACAGCGCAACGGTTATTGTGTGAGTACCCGAAACAAAGTTATGGCGAATAATAGCGTCCTCGGTACCCATAATTTGAGCGAAAACTTTTTCAAGTGTATCTCTGCCCTTATCGTCATAGCCGTAGCCATAAGTTGCACTAAAGCAAGAGTCGCTGACGCCGTTATCAATAAAAGCTTTTAAAACCTTATTTTGATTATATTCGCAAATTTCTTCGATTTTTTTAAACTGCTCTTTAACCGCCTGCTGTGCTTGTTCGGCTAAAGCCAATGTTTCATTAGAAATATTAAATAAATTTTCCATTTACAAACCTTTCCTTGATTTCAAATCCTTTAGTTTTATAAAAATCAACCATTTTTTCTTCGCAATAAACATAAACATCTTTTTCACTTTGCAA
>CACZIY010000087.1 GCA_902781345.1 Oscillospiraceae bacterium
AGTTCAAGCGGTTTAAATACCACAATTTCATCAACTCTGCCTAAAAATTCAGGACGCAAAAGCTCCTCTAAAGATTTCATTGCTTTTTCTTTTGCAATTCCCTCTTCGGTTTTGCCAAATCCCAAAGAATTTTCTTTTCTTTCAGAGCCGGCGTTTGAAGTCATAACAATAATTGTATTTTCAAAGTTTACAACTCTACCGTGAGCATCAGTTACTTTACCGTCATCAAGAATTTGCAAAAGTATGTTAAGCACATCAGGATGCGCCTTTTCAATTTCATCAAACAAAAGCACAGAATAAGGTTTTCTACGAACTTTTTCGGTCAACTGGCCTGCCTCATCATAACCGACATAACCAGGAGGTGAACCAATAATTCTTGAAACTGAATGTTTTTCCATAAATTCAGACATATCAAGACGAATTAAAGTTTCAGGGGTGTCAAAAAGCTCATTTGCAAGCACTTTTACAAGCTCAGTTTTACCAACGCCTGTAGGTCCTACAAAAATAAATGAAGCAGGACGGCGTTTAACATTAATTTGCACTCTTGAACGGCGAACTGCCGCAGAAATAACATCAATAGCCTCATCTTGACCGATGATTTTTGATTTCAGAACTTCGGTTAAATTAGAAAGTTTTTTAAGGTCGTTTTCCTGAATTTTTGAAGCAGGAATACCTGTCCAAAGCTCGATAACCTTTGCTAAATCATCAAATTTAACTTCGGTATTCAAGCTTTGCTCATCAATATCTTCAATTGAGGCTAACTCTTTGTCAAGTGCAACTTTAACATTTGCAAGTTGCTCATAATCAACCTCTTCTTGCGATTCAAGCTCTTCTTTTTTAGCACGCAATGCTGAAATTGCAAGCATAGCCTTTGTATAATCATCAGCCTTTTTGTTGCGAAGCGAAGCACAAGCACAAGCCTCGTCAACTAAGTCAATTGCCTTATCAGGCATAAATCTATCAGTAATATAACGCTCGGAAAGCTCAACGCATTTTTGCAAAATACCGTCTGACAGCGTAACATTATGATGATTTTCATAATAACTTTTAACGCCTTTTAAGATTTCAACAGTTTCGCTTAAAGATGGCTCTTCAACAGTAACCGGTTGAAAACGACGCTCAAGTGCTGCGTCTTTTTCAATATATTTTCTATATTCGTTAAAGGTAGTTGCACCGATAACTTGAATTTCGCCTCTTGATAACGCAGGTTTTAAAATGTTAGCAGCGTTCATTGTACCCTCAGAGTCGCCTGTGCCGACAAGATTATGAATTTCATCAATAAACAAAATTACATTGCCTGCTGCTTTGATTTCCTCAACCAAACCTTTAACACGGCTTTCAAATTGACCTCTGAACTGAGTGCCTGCAACAAGTGCAGTTAAATCAAGCAAATAAACCTCTTTATCAAGAAGCTTTGCAGGTACATCTGATTTTGAAATTTTTAAAGCAAGTCCCTCTGCGATTGCGGTTTTACCAACGCCAGGCTCACCGATAAGGCAAGGGTTGTTTTTAGAACGACGACTTAAAATCTGAATTACACGATAGGTTTCACGCTCTCTGCCGATAATTCTATCAATAAGTCCCTCACTTGCTCTGCGAGTAAGATTTGTGCAATAACCCTCAAGGAATTTAAACTTTTTAGGCTTTTGGCGTTGTTTACTCTTCTGTTTATCATCTTTTTCCTGTGTTACCTCAGCATCAATAGAGCCATCTGCATTTTCAGTAGGCTGCTTATTTGGAAAAATATTTTTGAAAAACGGAAAAGTAGCAGCACCGCCTGGAATAAACTCATCAAGTTTTTCCTCAACTGCCTGTTCGTTTATTTCGCCTGTTTCTTCGTCGATAATGCCTTCCATAACATCGCCCAGGTTTTCGTTTAACTCGTCCATAGCGTCTTCAGGGATATTCATACTTTTAAGCATATCGTTAATAGGGCCGATATTCAGCTCTTTAGCACATTTTAAACAATACCCTTCAGGGTATGTTTTTTCGCCCTCAACCCTTGTTATAAAAACAACAGCTGGACGCTCATTGCATTTGTTGCATAGTTTCATTTACTAATCTCCTTTTTGCCAAATTATTCATCTGTTGAGTTGTGTTCTTTTTCAAATTTATATTCGCCGCTTTGAATTTCCTTAAATATAGGATAATAATTAAACAGCGAGAAAACAAGACAAATTCCTGTAATAATAGCGATAATATTTACCACTGTAACTGAAATATATTTTTGAGTAAGAATATCTTGCAAAAGAATACTTACAAACAAAGCATATATCATAACTGTACTAAGTTTACCAAACCATTTTGATTCTGACGGGCGTGCACCTGATTTGTACAAAAGCACAGCACCCAAAAGCATAGTAAATTCTTTTGCAAACAAAAGAATAAGCAAGTAAACCAATACAGAGTTTTCGTCATCATAATGATTAATTGTCAAGCAAACAATTATTAACGCTTGAGTTAATTTATCAGCAACAGGGTCAAGCACTTTGCCGAGTGTAGTTATTAAGTTGAAATGGCGAGCAATAAAACCGTCAATAACATCGGTAGTTCCTGAAAGAAGCAAAACGCCGACCGCATAAATATAATGATTTTTAAAATTGTCAAAATACAAAACAGCAAAAACAGGTGCTAAAAGTATTCTGAACACTGTTAAAATGTTTGGTATTGTAAAAATTCGCTCTTTTTTTATTAGTTCTTTTTTCATTGTTACATCCTTTTATAATGCTTTAAAAATGTTATAGAAAAACTTAAAAACATAAGTTTTATCAATAGTTTTTGGTGTTATATTTAGTATTTCGTTATCAAACATAGGCAATAGCAAAACAATAACGCTTACAATTATTAAAACAATAATTGCCCCTTTGAACGAGCCTAAAATTGCACCTAAAAACGCATTTAAACCTTTAAAAATTGATTTTTTAAAGAGTTTTCCTATTATTTTAGCAAGTATTTTTACTAAAATCAATAGTATAATTATTAAAATTATTTCAACAAACAGTCTTATTGTTGAAACAACAACAGGCTTGATAAGATTATCAGCTACCGATTCGGCTCCACCTTTTACGCTTTTAGCGGTTTTTTCAGAATAGTTTTCTAAATAATTATTAACCTTTTGTTTTGACAAAGCGTCTTTGGAAGAAAAAACGGTTAAATAAGACGGTACGCTGTCCCAAATATTATCAACGCTTTTTGTAAAATCTTTTGTACCTTTTGAAAAACTCTCATCGGTAATTTCAGAAACCGAAGAAACAATTGATTTTTTTATTTTATTTTCATAAACATAGTTAGAAACAAAATTTGCAACTGAAAACGCAATAACAACCGCAAGAATATAACCAACTATTTCAACTAAACTTCTTGCAAAGCCTTTTTTTATACCGAGAATAATAAACAGAATTATTATTGCCGATAGAATAATATCAACTATTATTTCTGTCATCATTGAACCAAATCAACCCCTGTTGAATAAAGTACTGTGCAACCCTTTTTCATAGCCTGAATTGCAACTGCGCCGCTTTTAATTTTAGTTGTCTTTACCTTTTTACCCTCAGTGTTATATTCAAAAACTTTTTCGCCTAAAGCGAAAATTCTGTCATCATAAACTGAAATATCAGAAAAAGTGCCTTCTGTCTGGAATACCGCTTCTTCATCACCGTCAGGCGAAAGCAAAACCACACTTCCGTTGGAAGAATTGCTGTCAGCTGTGATATAAAGCAAAATGTTATCTTCGCTGATTTCAAACTTATTTAAAAACTTATGTTTATAAGAATATTCTTTGGTGATTTCGTCATCATCAATATTTCGATAATTCTTATCAGTAATTACGCAAATATCAGAAGAATTTGAATACTCAACAGCAAAAATTATTTCATCTTTAAACTTCTTCTCATAAATTGGCTCGCTTCTTTTCAAATCAAACACCAAAACCTTTGATTCAAAAACTGCTTTTGATGTTGTTACTGTAGCAATGCAAACCTTTTTACCGTTTTCGCTTAATGTTACACCTGTAACATAATTATTTGAAGAATGATATTTATATATTTCGGAACCATTTTTATCATAAACAGTTACCAAAACAATATCATCATCACTTTCGGTAGCCAAAGCATATACACCGCAATCAGCAATATCACCTGCAATAACTGGCTGATTATTGGCAGTTTTTTTATTGACTACCTCTTTTCTCGGTGTTTCAATTCTATAAAACGATTCATTTAAACCATAAATTAAATTTCTGATTTTTGAGGTTTTTATAACAGGCTTTTCAAAACCGTGAATTCTCGAATAAATAAGATTTCCTGAATTATTATAGCATTTTAACTCAGTTTCAGTTGCAACTAAAACGCTGTCTGAATTATAATCAATCGCCTTAGCTGGCGAAAAATCATAAGTTACAGGAAATGCTTCGCCTGATTTCATAAGCGCAGTTTTTGTGCTGATGTATTCAACAATTCCTGTAGGTGCTGACAAAGCTATCAAAGCAAAAGAAATAACTAAAACAAGCACAACAATAACAATAATATTTCTAAGGCTTAAAAACTTTTTCTTTTTGCCTTGTAAAATTGTTAAACCTCTTGCTTTAAACTCGTTAAACTTTTGTTCCTTTGTAAGCTTAACGCTTTCATCTTTTTCTTTTTTCACATTTTTCTTTTTTACAATTGGTTTTTTTGTTTTATTAAAATTGTGTTTTTTAAACTCCATAATAACCCCTTAATAATTTACTTTTGATAAAAACAAGCCCTGCGGCGGTGCAGTAATTCCCGCTTTATTCCTATTTTTTGAAAGAATTATATCTTTAATATCATTTATATCAATTTTACCTATCGCAACGAAATAAAGTGTTCCTGCGATAATGCGTACCATATTATATAAAAATCCGTCAGCTTCGATACTGAATATTACTAAGTCGCCTTGGCGTTTTACGCTTGCAGAAAAAACTTCTCTTACAGTATCTTCAACGCTTGAGCCTGTCGAGCAAAAGCCTGAAAAATCATATTTTCCTATAAACTCTTTTGCCGCCTTATCAAGCAATTCTTCATCTAATTTTTTATCAATATGCCAACTGTATTTTGAATAAAATGGGTTTCTGGTTTCACCGTCAAAAAACAAATAATCATATCTTTTGGTTTTTACGCTATATCTTGCGTGAAAATCATCATTAACCTTTTTACAATCACTTGCTGAAATATCATCAGGCAATTTTGTATTAATCGCTTTAACATAGCCTTGCTCGCTAATATTAGCACTTGACTCAAAGTGAAAGCAATACTCTTTTGCGTGAACGCCGCTGTCGGTGCGTGAACAGCCTGTAACATCAGGTCTAAAGCCTAAAAAGCTTTCAAGCGCGTCTTGTACACACTGTTGAACAGTAATCGCATTTTTTTGAACCTGCCAACCGTGATAAGCGGTGCCGTCATATTTAATTGTCATAAGATATTTCGGCATAAAAACTACCTCTTAAAACAAAATATTGCAAACAACAACTGCACTAATAAGTGCAAAGAATAATAAAAGCGCTACATAGTCTTTCAAACTGCTTTTCATAACATTCAGTCTTGTTCTGCCCTCGCCTCCGTGATAACAACGACATTCCATAGCGTCAGCTAATTCATAGGCACGGCGAATTGAACTTGCCAAAAGCGGTATTAAAATAGGTATAACTGCTTTAACCTTTTTAATTATTGAGCCTTCGTCCATACTTGCGCCTCTTGCCTTTTGCGCATTCATAATTTTATCGGTTTCCTCAATTAATGTTGGAATAAATCTAAGCGCAATTGTCATCATCATAGCAAAAGTATGAGTATTGACACCGATTTTTGAAAGCGGTTTTAAAAGGCTTTCAATAGCATCGGTAAGCGAGGTCGGCGTAGTGGTAAAGGTAAGCGCCGAGCTGATTATCAAAAGCAAGAAAATTCTAATAGCAATAAAAATTGCTTTTTCAACGCCCTCTGAATAGATTTTTATGCTCCAGAATGTAACTAACGGTGTTTTGCCCTGAATAAAGAATATATTTAAAACAGCGGTAAGCACAATAAAAAACCA
>CACZIY010000088.1 GCA_902781345.1 Oscillospiraceae bacterium
TGCTATTAAACTTTAACGGGTCGTGTAGGAACCCGACCCCTACAATAAATCTTTTATTTCGCACAAACAAAAAAAGCCTTCTCCTCGAGGAGAAGGTGGGTTTTGTGAAACAAAACTCGGATGAGGTGTTGTATCACAGAATAAAAAATTTAAAAAAATGGCTAAATATGCAATAAAATTATTGAAATCGTTTTTCTTTTGTGATACAATTGTTTTATACTATATAATAAGGGAGTATGGGCTCTATGTATAATGCTGAAGGACTAAAAAAAGAACTTCTTTCAGGGAAATTTGAAAACACTTTCAAAAAACTCTATCCAAATAATACCGATTCGGCTCAAAGATATTGCTTTGTAATCGACAAATTTGTTGAAAAATATGGCGATAGCGACGATTTGCGCCTTTTTTCTGCACCTGGCAGAACAGAAGTAGGCGGAAACCATACCGACCATCAACACGGTTGCGTTTTGGCGGCTGGTGTTGACCTTGATGTAATCGCTGTTGCAAGAAAAACCGATACAGGCGTTATTCGTATTCAGTCAGAGGGATTTGATGAAGATGTTATTGATTTAAGCATTTTAACCCCTCAAACTGATGAAATCGAGCATGCACCTGCTTTAATTCGTGGTATCGCTGCTCGCTTTAAAGATTTAGGCTATGAAATCGGCGGTTTTGACGCTTACACAACTTCAAATGTTTTAAAGGGCTCGGGACTTTCTTCTTCAGCCGCTTTTGAAGTTTTGGTTTGCACACTTTTAAACTCGCTTTATAATAATGAGAAAATGGATTCGGTTGAAAAGGCGATTGTTTCGCAGTATGCCG
Source organism: Oscillospiraceae bacterium (assembly GCA_902781345.1). GTDB lineage: Bacteria > Bacillota > Clostridia > Oscillospirales > Acutalibacteraceae > RUG11462. The sequence goes on from CACZIY010000088.1 coordinate 823, forward strand.
AAAACAATTTCTTTAACAAGCCTTGTGGTCTTATGGACCAAATGGCTTGCTCTTACGGCGGATTTGTCGGAATTGATTTTAATGACCCACAAAACCCTGTAATCGAAAAAATTGATTTTGATTTTACAAAAGCAAACCACTCGCTTTGCATTGTTGATACAGGCGGATGCCATGCTGATTTAACTTCTGATTATGCAGGCGTTCCTGCTGAAATGAAATCGGTTGCCGAGAATTTAGGTAAAACTGTTTTGCGTGAGGTTGATGAAAAGCAGTTTTATGAAAATATCCCTGCCTTGCGTGAAAAAGGCGTTTCTGACAGAGCAATTCTTAGAGCAATTCATTTCTTTAATGATAACCGCAGAGCAGTTGTTTTGAAAAATGCACTAAAAAATAACGATTTTGATGAGTTTAAAAAGGTTATTGTTGAGTCTGGTCGTTCTTCATTGCAATGCTTGCAAAATGTTTTTGCACCAAGCAATCCGCAAGAGCAAGGCTTAACTTTAGCACTCGCTTTAACTGAGAAAATATTGGACGGCAAGGGCGCTTTCCGTGTTCACGGTGGCGGTTTTGCAGGTACAATTCAAGCATTTGTTCCAAACGATATTTTGTATGCTTATAAAGAAGAAATCGAAAAAGTTTTCGGAAAAGGCAAATGCTATGTTTTATCAATTCGCCCTGTAGGCGGCGTTGAAGTTACAACGGATTTATTTGATTAATTTATAGATAGGAGAATTTTTTATGGCAGAATTAAGATGGCACCCACTTACAAAAGACTGGGTTATGATTGCTTCTCACAGACAAAACAGACCACAAATGCCAAAAGATTGGTGTCCGTTTTGTCCAGGCTCAGGAAAAGTTCCTGAAAAATTTGATGTTTACGAGTACGATAACGATTTTCCGGCTCTTTCGCAAAATCCGCCAGCACCTGACGATGTTGCAAACGACTTTTTCAAGGTTGCTGATGCTTACGGAAAATGCGAAGTAATCCTTTATTCACCAGAACATACCGTTACTCTCCCTGAACTTTCACTCCCGCATATCGGTAAATTGGTTGACCTTTGGATTGAGCGTTTTAACGAGATTAAAAAAGATGAAAAAATCAAATATGTTTTCATTTTTGAAAATAGAGGAGAGGTTGTCGGCGTTACAATGCCACACCCTCACGGTCAGATTTACGGCTATTCTTTTGTACCTAAAAAATTGCAATTAGAAGTAGAAAGCGCAAAAGAATTCAAGCAAGAAAATGATAAATGTATTTTCTGCGAAATGCTCGAACAAGAGCAAAAAGCTGGCAGCAGAGTTATTTTTGAAACTGAGCATTTTACAGTGTTTTTGCCATTTTTCTGCGAATACCCTTACGGCGTTTACATTATGTCAAAGCGTCATTTGCAAAATATTGCCGAGTTTACCGTTGAGGAAAAGGCTGATTTTGCAAAGGTTATGAAAGAAACAACAGGTATGCTCGACAGCTTGTTTGACTACAAATTCCCTTATATGATGTGTATGCACAACGCACCAGTAAATGGCGAGGATACTTCGGAATATTTCCATTTCCATGTTGAATTCTTCCCACCTATGCGTTCAGCTGAAAAGCAGAAGTTCAACGCATCAAGCGAAACAGGCGCTTGGGCTCATTGCAACCCGACAGCACCTGAAGAAAAGGCAAAAGAATTAAGAGAAGCACATAAAAAATTCGTTGAAAGTAATATGTAAACTTAAAGGAATTGTTTTGTGAAGAATTCATAAAACAATTCCTTTTTTGCTAATAATAAGGTATTTTTTTGCGATTGATTTATATGCAAATATGTAATAGAATATAATCAAGAATTGTTGGAAGGAAGAATTGGTATGAAAAAACTTTTAATTTATATTTTAACGGTCGCTTTAGTTATTTCTATTGCGGTTGTCGGTGCGGTTACTTCAAATTCGTCTGATGTTCAAAACACCGTTTCGGCAGAGGACTCTCAAGAAGATTCTACAAGGGTTATCAGCGGCGCAAACTATGTTAGAACATTCTACGATGAATTTGAGGGTACTAAGCTTGACTCGTCAAAATGGGCAAAATGTCCTGAGCAAAGTCGTCAAGACGGCGCTTCAATTTGGGACGATGATTACACCAATCTTGACGGTAACGGACACCTTGTTCTCACAGGCGATGTTGAAGAAGACGGCTTGTTCCATTGTGGCGCTATCCGCTCGAGAACAAAGGATTACAGCAAAGACCTTTTCAATCAGCTTTACGGCTATTTTGAAATAAAGGTTAAATTGCAATCAAAGCAAAAATATTGGACTGCTTTTTGGCTTATGCCTGACGCAATCGACAGAGGAATCGAAGGTGGCTCTGACGGAACAGAAATTGATATTTTTGAAGCTTTTGACCCTGCAAACAAAAAGATAAATCAAGCTATTCATTGGGACGGTTATGGTCCAAAGCACAAAAAAAGAGAGAATAGCTTTGTAAAAGATGTTTATGACGGTCAGTTCCATACTTTTGCACTTGAATGGACAGAGGATTATTATCGATTCTATATTGATAACAAAAAAACTTGGACTATTTACGGCGGCGAGGTTGATATTGCAGAATGTGCAAATTACTTGAAAATTTCGCTTGAAACTGCAAGTACTTATTGGGTTTTTGGCCCTCCTGCAAAAGAGGATTTGCCTGACGGTATCACAGTTGATTATGTAAAAGTATTCCAGCGTGAAGATTATTTAAAACAATCTGAAACTACCACAACTACAACCACAACAAGAGCAACAACACTTGCGCCAACCACTACTAAAAAGCTTACACTTTCTAAGCCTGATATTAAATTAAAAGCGGGTAAGAAACAATTTACAGTTTCTTATAAAAAGGTTAAAAATGCTGGAAAATATAAGATTTATTATAAACAAAGTACCGCTAAAAAGTGGAAAAGTGTTACCACAAAGCTAACTAAAAAGACTATTAAAAAGCTTAAAAAAGGCAAAAAGTACAAAGTAAAAGTAGTCGCAATTAACGGTAAAGTTAAGAGCAAATACAGCACAACAAAAACAATAAAAGTTAAATAAATTTAATCGGTGCTTAGCACCGATTATTTTTTTATGCAATATGACGCAAACAAGCCAATTTTGCAATAAAATTTAACTTGTTTTGCAATTGAATTTTACACTTAATTTTATTATAATATAATTGCAAAACATAAAAGGAGAAATATGTTATGGAAGAAGAAAGAAGAATAATTAACGGAATTCCTTATGTAAGAACATTTTTTGATAATTTTGAGGGTGATGAGCTTGACCCTGAAAAGTGGGAAAAATGTCCTGAGGTTAAACGCCAAGCCTTTGCAAGATGGGACGACAGTTGTACAAGACTTGACGGTAAAGGGCACTTAATTTTAATAACAAAATATGTTGAGGGTGATGAGCGACTTCATTGCGGCGCTGTTCGTACCAGAAAAAAAGATAATTCGCGTGATTTGTTCAATCAAAGCTTTGGCTATTTTGAAATCAGGCTGAAAATTCATACAAAACCTGGTTTTTGGTCAGCGTTTTGGCTTATGCCTGATGTAATCGAAAAAGGCGAAGACGGTTTGGCAGGAAACGAAATAGACATTTTTGAAACCTTTGATGCTCTAGGTCATAAGTTAAACCACGCAGTTCATTGGGACGGTTATAAAGAAAATCATAAGCATGTTGATATCGGTGTTGAAAGAAATGTTTATGACGGTGAGTATCACACCTTTGCGCTTGACTGGTCGAAAGACGCTTATATTTTCTATATTGATGGTGAAGAATCTGCCAGAATAAATGCAGATGAAACCGACATTTCTGATTATCCAAACTATATAAAAATCTCGCTTGAAAGCAGTCATTGGAGCGGTATGGCGAAAAAAGAGGACTTGCCTGACAGCGTTGTTGTTGATTATGTTAAAGTATATCAACGAGAGGAATATTTAGAAAAATAAATTATTAAAATAATCGGTGGATTTTTACACCGATTATTTTTTATGCAATTACAACATACACCTGCCAAATTTGCAATTTAAGTTAGCCGATTTTGCAATTGAATTTGACATTTAAAAATTTTATAATATAAGTGTAAAAATATATTATTTTAAAAAGGAGAGTTAAACTATGAAGAAGATTCTTTCAATTTTATTATCAGTCGCTATGTTGTTTACATTGGCAGGCGTTATTTCAGTTAACGCTGATGAAAGCTGGCGTGTAATTTTCGACTGGGAAAAAGAGGGTGCTGATAAATCAGAAGTAACCTCTACAACAGTTACTCTTGGCGACAACAAAGCAGTAACTGTTAAAGAGCTTTCGGCTTACAACGACGGTAATTATACTATGCTACAGGGAAGCACAAAAGCAATTTGGTTTTACAACGCATTAAATACAAGTTGTAATCCTGAAACTGGTGCTAAACCTGCAACTGTTGCACTTCCGAAATTAACAGGTGCAAAGGATTTAAGGGTTAGTTTGCATATTAAAGATAAATCAGATAAAAACTATAATCCTGAGAATATGTTTATAGGCGTTGTTATCAACGAAGTTGAGTATTACGCACCACTTAAAAAATCTGATTTCTTTACAGCAAGTTACTATTCGTTTGTTGGTAAAAGCTTTACCAGAGTGGGTACAAGCACAACAAAAACTATTTTAGCTGAAGATGTAGAAAATATCACTGCAATAGCAGGTTGGGTACAAACTTCGGGTTATTCGGCAATTCTTGTTGATAACATCGAATATTTTGGTGAGGAAATTGATTTTTCAGGTTTTACACCACCACCTGTAAAAAATATTCAGTATTATAAAGATAATATGAATCTTGAATGGTCTGATGAATTTGATGGCGATAGCCTTAATACTGATAATTGGAATTATCAGCCTGAATCAAAACACAGAAACAATCAGGCAACCGCTTATAAACCTGAAAATGTTGAGGTTAAAGACGGTAGTCTTGTTTTGACCGCAAGAAAAGAAACTGTTACTTGCGGTTGTGATAATTTGTCTGAAGAAGAACATCAGGCAAAATATAATCATAGCAAAACCTATAATTATACCGCAGGCGGTATTGATTCACAACACAAAAAACTCTTTAAACAAGGCTTGATTGAAACAAGAGT
>CACZIY010000089.1 GCA_902781345.1 Oscillospiraceae bacterium
TTTTTCAAGCGTTTTCAAAATAATTTCCATAAATCTCTCCAAAATTTTTTATAAACCAATTATAATATCAAAAAACTTTAATGTCAATATTGAAATATTAACTTTTTATTCACAATATCCTACAACTTTTGCAACAAAATTAGTGTATAGTATAATCAAAATAAAGGAGTTGATTAATATGTTCGATGAAAACAATTATGAAAAACCTATTGAAGAAATGGAACAAAAAAACGAAAACGAAAATGAATTTAATAGTGAATATCAAACCTATTCACCTTACAGCGGTTACTACACACCTCCGACACCGCCAAAGCCACCAAAAAATAAGCCAAAATTTTCTTTTAAAACGCTTATTTGCTGTTGTTTAGTCTGTACAGTAGTATCAGGTGGCGTGAGCTTTGCAACAGTTAAATATTTAGCTTCGCAAAACTCGCTAACTGCTGGCACAGGAACAACCAACACCACAATAAATGTTGACAAAAAATCGACCAATGCTGTAAGCGCCATTGCTGAAAAAGCAGTTCCGTCAGTTGTCGGAATAAAAGCGGTTGCACAGTCTAACACTTATTCATGGTTCGGTCAAAGTGGTAATTCCACCAGCGAGGGCTCAGGTGTAATTTATTCGTCTGACGGTTACATTATTACTAATTACCATGTTATCAGCAATGTCGCTAAGAATTCATCGCAAGGCAAAGTTTCGGTTTATCTTTCAACTGACCCTAACAACGCAATTGACGCTAAAATAATCGGCTATGATGAGGATTATGATTTAGCTGTAATAAAGATTGAAAAAACAGGTTTAACCGCAATTACCTTCGCCGATTCAAACGATATTTCAGTAGGCGATATGGCGGTTGCAATCGGCAACCCTGCAGGACTTGAGTTTATGAGCTCGGTTTCTTCGGGCATTATCAGCGGTTTGAACAGAACAATTCAGCTTGAGGGTACCGCCCAAATGAAGCTTTTGCAAACTGATGCCGCAATCAATCCTGGCAACTCAGGCGGTGCACTTGTTAACCAAAGTGGCGAGTTAATCGGCATTAATTCCTCAAAAATCAGTAGCGAGGAATACGAGGGAATGGGCTTTGCAATCCCGTCAAATACCGTTAAAAAACAGGTTAACAACATTATTAATAATAAAGATAAAAAATACGCATATCTCGGTGTGAAAATCAGCACCGAATACACTTCAGAGCAGCTTACTTCAATGGGTTATCCTGCAGGCGCAGTAGTTGAAAGTGTTGATGATAATTCACCTGCAAGCGAAGCGGGAATTCAAGCTTATGATATTATAACAAGCTTTGACGGTGTAAAAATTACCGATTATTCTTCTTATAATACCGAAAGATTAAAACACAAAAAAGGTGATAAAGTTGTGATAAAGGTTTACCGCAACGGCAACACCCTTTCAGGCACAGTAACCTTAGGCGAATCGAATAATTAGAAAAACAAAAAACAAAAACGGTAGGAAAATTCCTACCGTTTTTTTGATTTTTTTTCATTATTTATTAAACGCCATAAAGGCTTTGTAAGCCATATATAAATCGAGCTTTGAAATAACTTCAAAAGGCGAGTGCATCGACAAAACAGGCACGCCAAGGTCAACAGTATCAACGTCCATATTCGCAATGTACATTGCAACTGTTCCGCCGCCGCCTGCGTCAACCTTGCCAAGCTCACCAGTTTGCCAAACAATATTTTCTTTGTTAAGCATTTGCGAAACAAAGCTCATATATTCAGCCGAAGCGTCAGAAGTACCGCCCTTGCCACGAGCACCTGTGTATTTAGTAATTACAACACCTTTGTTGATAAGCGAAGCGTTGCGTTTTTCAAAAACATCAGAAAAAGTCGGGTCAAAAGCAGCGTTTACATCGGCAGATAAGCATTTTGAATTGCGAAGCACTCTATAGCCGTCAACATTTTGAGTTTTTGCCAAATCCCAAACGAAATTACGCAAGTAATTACTGCGAAGTCCTGTGTTGCCGTCAGAGCCGGTTTCCTCTTTATCGGTCAAAACAGTAACAATGGTGTATTCGGGATTTTCGGTATCAAGCGCCGCCATTAAAGCAGGGTAAGCGCAAACTCTGTCATCATGACCGTAACCGCCAACAAGCGAACGGTCAAAGCCTATATCGCAAGCGTCAAAAGCAGGTACAAATTCAAGCTCAGCAGTTCTGAAATCAGCCTCTTTAAAGCCATATTTTTCATTGATAAGCTTCATAATATTAAGCTTAACCGCTTGTGATTCTTCATCATCATTAAATGGGCGTGAGCCTATTAGAATATTAAGTTCTTCGCCCCTGATGCCATCACCAAGCGTTCTTTTGTTTTGTTCAGCGCCAAGGTGTGGCAATAAATCTGTAATAACAAATTTTGGCTCATTTTCATCTTCGCCAAGCGAAATTTCGTGTTTTTCGCCGTTTTCATCAAAAACAACACCGTAAAGGCAAAGCGGAATTGTTACCCATTGATACTTTCTTATACCGCCGTAATAATGTGTTTTGAAATAGCCTAATTCCTCAGCCTCATACAAAGGATTTGCTTTCAAATCAATTCTTGGCGAATCAATATGAGCCGCAACAATTCTTGTGCCTTTTTCAATCGGCTGTTTGCCGAAAATGCAAAGAATAACCGATTTATTGCGTTGATTCAAATAAACCTTATCGCCAGCATTGTATTTTTTGTCAGGGTCAAATTCTACAAAGCCTTTTTCCTTAGCCAAGAAAATAGCGTTTTTGTTGCAAAGACGCTCTGTCTTAGAAGCGGTTAAAAAGGTTTTGTAACCCTCCGCAAAATCAAAAATCTCCTTTTCGGTTTTCTCATCAATTTTGAAATAACCGTTTTTATCATTTAAAAACAAATCTTTTTTAAGCTCTTTTGAGTCCATAAAAATTACCTCACTTTATATTATAGATTTCTTTATATTTTTCGATTGCTTGAGTTACTTTTTCAACATATTTTGAAGTGTCGCTGTAAGGGATTTTTTTAAGCGTTTTTTGGTCGTCGGAATAGTCGCTGTTATTAAGCCACTCCTTAACACGACTTCTTCCTGCGTGATAAGCAGCCAACACTGTCTTAACATTTCTAAACTCTTTTAAATTGAGTCTTAGCAGACGACACCCCATTTTAACATTAATTTCAGGGTCGAAAAGGTCGTCAGAATCGTTATAAGTATCACCGTATTTTGAGCAAACCCATTTGTAAGTTTCAGGGGTAAGTTGCATAAGACCCTTTGCACCGACATTTGAAACTGCATTCTTATTAAACTTGCTTTCGCATTTAACTACCGCATAAACGAGCGAGCGTTCAAGCCCGTATTCATCAGCATTTTTTTCAATAATTTCACTGTATTTAATAGGGTAAATTGTCTTTTGTATTTTTTGGTATCCGTAAAAACCACCGTAAACCAACAATGCAATTACAACTAACCAAATTATCGCTTTAATAAAATTTTTCAAGGTTTCTCTCCGTATTATTTTAAATTATCAAGAAGCTTTTTGGCTTCCTTTTGTAGTTTGTCTCTTGTACCGTTATTTATAATTACTATATCGCAGTTTTTTTCAAAAAAACTGTCAGGCAACGCCGAATTTATCCGCAATAAAGCCGCCTCTTTGCTGATTTTATCACGCTCTACAATTCTTTTCAAACGAGTGTTTTTATCAGCCAACAAAGCCACCGTTAAATCGCAAAATTTTTCGCAACCAGCTTCAAAAAGCTGTGGTGCGTCTAAAACAATTGCCTTTTCATTTTGATTGCGATAAATTTCTATTTCCTCTTTTATTTTTTCATCAATATAAGGGTGAGTAATTTCATTTAATTTTAGTGTATTTTGCTTGCTTGAAAAAGCAATTTCGGCTAATTTTTTGCGGTTTAATTCACCGTTTTCAAGCAAAATTTCCTTGCCAAAGCCTACTACTAAATCATCTAAACATTTTTCGCCTTTTTTTACAACCTGTCTTGCAATTTTATCAGCGTCAATCACCTTTAAATTAAGCAAACTTACAAAGGTAGTTTTACCCGAACCGCTAACGCCTGTAACACCGATTATTTTCATAACTTAATCACCTCAAACCCAGCCGAGCGAAGCAATCGGTTTACTACCGCAAGACCTACACCGTCTGTTTTCGGCAGTCTTGCAAAAACCACTTTCGCACCCATTAAATCAAACTGATGTAGGTTATAAAAAAGCCTGTTCGCAGCCGATTCATTGTCAAAATGCTTACCGAGTGTCAAGCATTTTTTATTTATATGCTCAACATCTTCATCATAGCACAAAGCAAAAACATCTTCGCCTTGCGATTGGTTTACATAACTGTAATACTTTTCGTCGTCAGCATCAATAATAATCACTTTCGCACTCGGCGAATAGTGTTTATATTTCATACCAGGCGACAAAACCTGTTGCCCCTTTTTAAGCGGGTTTAAAATAGCATCATCAATAATAATTTCGCCGATTTGCTCACTTATCTGCTCAGCAGTAACAAAGCCAGGACGAAGCAATCTCGGCTTATCGCCAACCATCAAAATCACAGTAGATTCAAGTCCTACTTCACATTCACCGCCGTCAACCACCGCATCAACTCTGCCCTTTAAATCAGCATAGCAATGCTCGGCAGTAACAGGGCTTACACCCCCCGAAATATTTGCACTCGGTGCGGCAATCGGCAAGCCCGATTCTTCAATAATCGCCCTTGCAACTTTATGCGAAGGCATACGAATTGCCACCGTATCCATTTTGCAAGTAACTTCATCAGGAATTAAACTCGACTTTTCAAAAATCATAGTCAGCGGACCAGGCCAAAATTTTTGCGCTAAAATCTTCGCCTTTTCACTTACACTTTTTACAAGCGGCTTAATATCATCAAATTTTGCAATATGTACTATAAGCGGATTATCGTTTGCTCTGCCCTTAGCCTTAAAAATATTCAAAACCGCTTCGCCGTTTAAAGCGTTAGCGCCAAGCCCGTAAACCGTTTCAGTCGGCAAACAAACCAAACCACCGTTTTTAATAATTTTTGCGGCAGTTTGTATATCTTCTTTAGTTGTTGAAAGTAATTTTGTTTGTTTGTTAAATTCGCTCATATCTTATTTAAAAAATCTTCATCAATATATTCAAAATCGTCGTCATCGTCATCGTCTAAATGAAGTGAGTCATCGTCTTTTTCTTCTTCTACTTCTTCAACTGCTTCTTCAACTTCATCTTCGATTTCTTCTTCTACTTTAACTTCTTCGATTTCTTCGTCAAATAAAGGCTCTTGTTCAGCAACTTCAAACTCATCGCCGTCATCATATTCTTCAACTTCATCATCAAAAGAAAGCTGTTGCGGTTGCGGCGGTGTTACCGCAGTATTTACAGGAATACCTTGTTGCATTTGCATTTGTTGCCAATCTTGTTTTGAGATTAAAACCTCTCTCGGCTTTGAGCCTCTGTGAGGACCTACAATGCCTTTTTCTTCCATTTGGTCGACAATTCTTGCCGCTCTTGCATAGCCTAAACTTAACTTTCTTTGCAAAAGCGAAGTAGATGCCATTCCTGCATCAACAACAATTTCAATAGCTTCGTTGATTTTAGCATCATAACTGCCAAAATCTTCATCGCCTGCATTACTTTTCGGGCTGTCATCTTCTGCAGCCTGACGGTCAATTTCGCAGATAACAGATTGGTCATACTCATTTTCTTCGCTGTGTTCCTTGATGTAATCAGTAACAACCCTGACTTCATCATCAGAAATAAAGCTACCTTGAATACGGTGCGGCTTGCT
>CACZIY010000090.1 GCA_902781345.1 Oscillospiraceae bacterium
GGGGCGGATACTGTGGTAATAGCCGAAAATGAAATTTTGGGCAAGCCGAAAAACGAAGCGCAAGCGAAAGAAATGTTAAATAAGCTTTCGGGCAAAACGCACACCGTGATAACGGGCGTTTCGCTTTGTTTTAACGGCAAAAACCGTTCGTTTTCGGAGATTACAGAGGTTGAATTTTTTGACCTTTCAAATGATGAAATTGAAAACTATGTTAAAACACACGAGCCTATGGATAAAGCAGGTGCTTACGGAATTCAGGGCAAAGGCTCACTTTTGGTAAAGCGAATTGACGGCGATTATTTTAATGTTGTCGGCTTACCAATCGCAAGATTAAAAAGAGAAATAGATGAATTTTTGAAATAGAGGCAATTTTTTATGGAACAACCTAAACACCGTTCAGTTTTAAGATTAAAACTCGGTGCTCGTTATTATAGCGCAAAAAGAAAATTTAAATGGATTAAGATTAAAAAGCACTTTGCAAAGCAAAGAGAAAATTCATCTTTAAACTATACTTTTTCAACGCACAAAACACCGCTGATTAGAAAGCTAAAAGATGTTGATATGTGGTTGCAGTATAACAAAATCAACAACCTGAAAATAGCGGTTGAAAAAATTGACGGTATTGTTTTAAAACCTGGCGAAGTTTTTAGTTTTTGGTACTTAATCGGCAAACCAAATAAAAGAAAAGGGTATTTACCTGGAATGGTTTTGCGAAACGGTACCTTTGCCGCTGCAACAGGCGGAGGGCTTTGCCAACTCTCTAATTTGATTTTTTGGTTAAGTATTCATACACCGCTGACAATTGTCGAACGACATCGCCATGTTTATGATGTTTTTCCTGATTCTAACAGAACACAGCCATTTGGCAGCGGTGCGACTGTTTTTTACCCGCATGGCGATTTGATGATAAAAAATGATACTAACGATACTTTTCAGTTAAAGGTTAAAGTCGGCGAAAATTATTTGCAAGGCGAGTGGTTAGTTTCAAGCAAACCTAAATATCGCTTTGAAATAGTTGAGAAAAACCATGAGATGAAAAGCGAATTCTGGGGCGGTTTTACCCGACACAATGAGCTTTATCAGCGAATTTATGATGAAAACAATGAATTGATTGATGAAAAGTTGATAATAAAAAATGACGCAGTGATGACCTATTCACCATTTTTAGAAAAATAAAAGAGTTTGGAATTTTCCAAACTCTTTTTTACATATTATCAGTAAGTAGCATTATTGCGGTTATTGCTGCGAGTGGTGCAGTTTCTGTTCGCAAAATTCGCTTGCCGAGCGTTGCGGTTTTAGCACCGCTTTGTTCGAGTATTTCAACTTCCTCTTGCGAAAAACCGCCCTCAGGACCTATAAAAATCGCTATGCTTTTTTGTTTTGCTACAATTTCTTTCAGCGGCGCGCCGCCACCCTCATAAAATAAAATTGTAAGTTCATTATTTTGCGTCTGACTTACCGCAGTTTTAAAATCAATTTGTTCTGCTACTTCAATTTTTTTACCTCTGCCCGACTGCTCGCAAGCGGAAAGAGCGATTTTATTATAACGCTCATTTTTCTTTTTGGCTTTCTTTTCGTCTGGTCGAGAAACGCATCTTGACGAAATAACAGGAACGATTTTTGAAACGCCTAATTCAACCGCCTTTTGAATTACCAATTCAAATTTTTCGCCTTTTGGCAAGCATTGATAAAGCGTAATATTAACATCAGGCTCGCTGATATTCGGTAAAACATCTAAAACTTTCACTCTTACGCCGTCAGCGCAAATTTCGGTAATTTCACATTCATAATTTAACGATTTGTCGCAAAGAGTTAGCTTTTCGCCTATTTTCATTCTAAGCGCATTTTTAATGTGATTAGCGTTTTCGCCGATTATTAAAACTTCGTCATTTTCGACTTTTACAAAAAAGTGTGGCATAATTTTTCCTCTAATTAACCTTTATTTTATAGGTTGAATTTTCTTTGTTTTTAACATGCAAGCTTTTAAATTTTGCGTAAAAAGTATCGTCAAACTCTGTGCCGACTTCGGCGTATTTTACAGGGGTTGAAAGGTCGTATTTATTGATTATAAACTTATCGCCTCGTCTGCCACCCGAAAACTTTTCAACAGAATTAACTATATCTTGATTGGATTTTGATTTTACAAACATCTTTTTAGTGAAAAATTTGTTTTCAAATTCCGATTTGTTAATGCCCTCTTTCAAGTTAAGCGTAGCACTAATATTTTCAAATTCTTTTTCGCTCGAAACGGTAATTGAAAGCGAGTAATAGTTTAGCTTAAAGCTACTGCTTTTTACATAAGTTCTTTGAACAAAAGGCACTAAATCGCTATTGCCTGAGTGCAAATAAAGGGTAAATCTTTCAGGCATAAAAACAGTGAAACCGTCAGCAGTATCGTATTTGAAAATATAAAAATCAACGCCTGTTACACCTACAATATATTCCTTTTCCTCATCATAATAGTTGCCGTTTGTGTCTTTATCACGACTAACCTCATAAGGCTTTGCGATTACGAAATAACCGCCTATATCGTAAGAATAAACCTTTTCTTTTGTAATATCTAATTTATTTGTTCTTAAAAGCGAAAAAGTCTTAGGATATTTCGCTTCAAATTCATCATTAAAATTTATTGTATCATTATCTTTGTAAGTTTTAAAAAATTCGTAAAATTCGTTGCGCTCACTTGATTTTTGCTCGCCGATACTGTGCGATTTTGAATAAACAGGTCCAAATTTAGTTCTCGTATTATTCGGCAGTTTTACTATAACAAAAATCACAGTTGCAACTAAGAATACTATTGCGATAATAAGCCTGATATTAGCACGAATTCTCTCTTTTTTAGACTTAAAATCGTAATTATATTCATTATAATCCATATATTCAGCCATTATTATTTCTCCAAAATATCAGAAAGGTCTGCAAATTGTTTCAAAGTTAATTCTTCCGCCCTTGCGGTAGGTTTAAGCCCGATTTGTTCAAGCGCCAAGGCAATTTTTTGCTTATCGATTGCAAGCCCTGAATTAATAGAATTTGTCAGTGTTTTTCTGCGCTGGTTAAAGCCTGCACGAATTAGTTTGAACATAAACTTTTTATTATTAACATCAACCTTTTCACGCTTTGTTAAATCAAGCTTAATAACCGACGAGTCAACATTAGGGGCGGGCATAAAAGAGCCACGGGAAACATCAAAAAGCTTTTGCGCTCGTGAATAAAAACTAACCGCCGCAGTAACTGCACCGCAGCTTCTTGTACCGCATTTTGCACAAAGTCTTGTTGCAGCCTCTTTTTGCACCATAACGGTGATTGAATTTATAGGCAATTCGCTTTCAAGCAATTTCATCAAAATCGGCGAGGTAATGTAGTAAGGCAAATTTGCGCAAATTACAACCGGCATATCGGGAAATTTTTCGGCAATCATTCTTTTAAGGTCGATTTTCATAGCATCGCCAAAAATTATTTCAACATTTTTTTCTTCTGCCAGAGTATATTCCAAAACAGGTTTTAATCGCTCATCAATTTCTATAGAAACAACCTTTTTAGCTTTCTTGCAAAGCTCGCTTGTAAGCACGCCGAAGCCAGGACCTATTTCAATTACGCCAATATCTTTACAACCTGAAAGCTCTGCCATTTTCGGACAAACACCCTCGTTTATTAAAAAGTTTTGACCTAATTGCTTTGAAAAAGAAAAACCAAATTTTTCAAGCAAATTTTTAATAGTTTTTATATTGGTTAAACCGTCCATAAACTCTCTCCGTTTTTATTATTACAATAATTTTAACATATTTTCTAAAAAAAATAAAGTAATTATTGAAAATTCAAGAATTTTATTGTAAAATATAATTAATATAACATGGAGGATATATTAAATGGCTACTAGAACTGACAAACACAATTATTATTTGGACATTGCTCAAACCGTTAGCGAACGCGGTACTTGTATTCGCAGAAACTACGGTGCAATTATCGTTAAGAATGACCAAATCGTATCAACAGGCTATACTGGTGCACCAAGGGGAAGAAAAAATTGCATTGATTTAGACTATTGTGCAAGAGAAGAAAAAAATATTCCTTCAGGTGAAAGATATGAACTTTGTCGTTCAGTTCACGCTGAGGCAAACGCAATTATCTCAGCCGACCGTGGTTCTATGATTGACGGTACATTGTATCTTGTTGGAACAGATTTTAAAACTGGTAAATTAGTGCCTAATGCAACTTCTTGCGCTATGTGTCGCAGACTTATTATTAACGCGGGCATTGATAAGGTTATTATTCGCAATACCAAGACAGAATATACCGAAGTAATTGTCAGAGACTGGGTATTTAACGACGATACATTAGCTTAAAAATTTGGGGTACATTATTAATGTACCCTTTTAAAAAATTTAGGAGATTTTTATGTCTGAAAAGCAAAAAAGGCTTGAATACTTAGTAGAGTATTTAAACAAATGTTGCGATGAGTACTATAACAAAAACAATCCTTCAATTTCTGATGCTGAATATGATAAGCTTTTTGATGAGTTATCAGCCCTTGAAAAAGAGCTTGGCATTTTTATGCCGAATTCGCCTACTGCAAGAGCTGGTTATGAAGTTTTATCAGAATTAAAAAAGGTTAAGCATAATATTCCGCTTTTATCTTTGGAAAAAACTAAAAATGCTTCTGATGTTTACGAGTTCGTTTTGAAAAATGACGGTTACTTAGGTCTTAAAATGGACGGACTTACTGTAAAAATCGTTTATAAAAACGGTGAAATTTTTGAAGCTTCTACCAGAGGAGACGGCGAAATAGGTGAAGATATTACTCACAACGCAAAGGTGTTTAAAAATGTGCCGAAAAAACTGCCGAAAAATATTGATTTAACTGTTTCAGGCGAAGCTTTTATTGATATTTTGACTTTTGAGCGAATAAATGAAAGTATTGATAATGATGAAGATAAATACTCAACACCTCGTAATTTAGCGTCTGGCTCGGTAAGACAGTTAGACTCTGAAATTTGTGCTAAAAGAGGCGTATCATTTTTTCCGTTTAATGTGCTTGAGGGTTTTGATGAGATTGACAGCAAATCACAAAAACTTGACTTATTAAAAGAATTTGGATTTGACAGATTGCCGACTAAAAGCATTACAAAAGAAAACTCGGTTGAAGAAATCGAAAAATATATTTTCGAGTTAAAAGATATTGCTGCTGAAAAAGGTTATCCTATTGACGGTGTTGTGTTCACTTATGATAGCGTTGCTTTTTCAAGGCAGCAGGGTCGTACCTCGCACCATTTCAAAGACGGAATTGCTTTTAAATTCGGCGACCCGCAGTTTAAAACTACCTTGAAAAATATTGATTGGAATATTTCAAGAACAGGGCAGTTAACGCCGATTGCGCAGTTTGATGCAGTTGAAATTGATAATACAATTGTTGAAAAAGCGTCGCTTCACAATATGAGTTTTATTGAGGATTTGAAATTAAAAAAAGGCGATGAAATTTTAGTTTCAAAACGCAATATGATTATTCCTCATATTGAAAAGAATTTGTCTTTTGATGAAAATAAAGAATATGTGATTGATTACCCGAAATTCTGCCCGATTTGTGCTGAACCTACTAAGGTAAATATTACACAGTTACAGCAAAATCCTGTAAAGGTGCTTTATTGTACAAACCCTAATTGTGCAGGCAGAAAAATTAAGAAATTTACGCATTTTGTTTCAAAACAGGCTATGAATATTGACGGGCTTTCCGAAGAAAC
>CACZIY010000091.1 GCA_902781345.1 Oscillospiraceae bacterium
CTTATCGACTATACAAAACTGACACCTGCAAGAATTTTAGTGGCTTATGTAGTCTCTGGCGTAGTATTAAGCGCTGTTGGTGTTTATGATTATATAATTGATTTTGCAGGTGCAGGCGCCAGCGTGCCACTCACTGGATTTGGCCATTTAATCGCAAAGGGTGTTGAAAAAGCGGTAATTACAAAAGGTATTTTAGGCATATTCACAGGCGGTATCACCGCAGCGGCGGGCGGTATTTGCGCAGCAGTCGTTTTTTCTTACATTATCGCCCTTTTTTGCAAATCAAAATCGCAATAAAAAATCCGCTTTAAAAGCGGATTTTTTAGTTGCCTATATATTCAAATCTTTTTACTTTTTTGCCGTCTTTTTCAACTTCTTCGTCCCACATTGAAATCGGTCTAACCCAAAGACCGCCATCTCCGTAAAGTGCTTTATAAACCACCATTTTTTCCAATGTTTCAGAATGAGTTGCAATATCTATCAATTCATATTTATTGCCCTTAAAATGTCTGTAAATTCCCTTTTTCATAATATTCTCCTTTTTGTTTTTATTTTATAATATCATCAAAGGCTTTTATTGTCAACTAAAAACCGCCCAAAGCGATTGCTTTAGGCGGTTTTTGAGAAAAACTAATTGTCTTTCAAAGTTGCTTGATAGATAGAGTTAATATATTTAGGAAATTTCCAACTATATGTATTACCGCTCTTAAGAACAGTTGAATAGAATCCTTGGTCTTCCCAAATAATTGCTCTTAATCCATATTGATTGAACAATCCAAATGCAAGTGTACCCCATTGCTCTCTGTAATCATCATCATAAACCGTAATATTTCCGTTACCGTCTAAGTAAGCAGGTAAACCAACTTCGCCGATAACGCAAGGAATACCGTGGTCAATGAATTTAGATTTTAAGCGTTGTAATGTAGCAGTGTAATCGCCTGCATTTAATGTTTCAATATACCAGTGAACAGATGCTATCATATGGTCGTCAACTGCAGTAGTCGGGAACCAGAAGTTATTTAACTGTCTTGCTTGGTTCTGAGCACCGTAAGTTTGAATCATAAGATATCTTTCAGCATTATTGCCACCAGAATTTCTGACTGTTGAGTAGAAGATTTGATTCAAAGTATTAAGCTTTGTAAAGTAGGTTTCTGATTGACCGTACCAGTCACCGTTGCTTGAAGTATTGTTTACATCAATTGCTCTGATCTCATTCATTGATTCAAATATGAGTTTTTCATCGTAATTTGCAAATCTTGCACAGATTTGTTCCCAAACTCTTGCAATAACAGTTTGTGCTACGTCAAAGTCGTTGTTCTCATGAACATTGAAATAGTAATCTGAATCGTGGTGAGTATTGATAATGATGTAATCAAAACCTGCATTATAGCACATTTCAACTACTTGTTGAACTCTGTTCATATAATCAGTATCAATTGTATAGTTGTTGTTAGGATCAATAAATGCATTCCAGGTTATAGGAATACGAATTGTATTGAATTTCTGAGCAACCATATCAAACAAACCTTGTGAAATATAGTCGTAAGAACGCCATAAATGCTCTTGCTGTGAAACAGTTAAATCACCATAAGAATAGCGTCTGCTATGAGCATCTAATGTGTTACCTAAGTTCCAGCCTGCTGTCATACCATCAACATAATCAAGCGCATTTCTGATGAAGTTTGTTTGATTATATGTGATTTGTGTAGGACTACCATTGAACGCTGTTGAGCTTACAACTACAACATTGTTAATTGTAATAGCTAAAAGCGAAGTACAATTTGCAAATGCATAGCCTTCAATTTCACGCAATGAA
Source organism: Oscillospiraceae bacterium (assembly GCA_902781345.1). Taxonomy (GTDB): domain Bacteria; phylum Bacillota; class Clostridia; order Oscillospirales; family Acutalibacteraceae; genus RUG11462. The sequence continues at coordinate 1,817 of CACZIY010000091.1, forward strand.
TCAACAAGTGTTACACTTGAAAGTGAAGTACAACCTTGGAAAGCGCTTTGTTGAATAGTTCTGATACCCTCTGATAATGTTACAGAAGTAATATTAGTCTTATTCTTGAATGCATCTTTACCAATGTTTCTTACTGTGTAACCGTCAATAGTTGCAGGAATTGTAATATTACTTGAATTGCCTGTGTAATTGTAAATTGTAGCAATACGATTGATTACAAAATACTTATAATTGCTTGTAGTTGTTGGATAATAAACAATGCTATTATCATTTACATAGTTAAATGCATAACCTGTTTTATTAGCATAAGCATTTTCTGATAAAACAGCTTGTAAATCGCAATTGAAGAATGCTCTTTCACCAATTGAAGTAAGTGTATCGCTGAAGTAGAATTGTTCAAGCGATGTACAGTTGTAGAATGCATCTTTTGCAATTGTTGCTAATGCTAAACCAACATCAATTGTTTCTAAGTTGTTACAACCATAGAAAGCTTTTTCGCCGATTGATGTAACACCGCTGATACTAACTGAAGTTAATGCAGTACAACCCTTGAATGCATTTTCTTTTACTGCTGTAACATCACTGCTTGCTGTAAGTGAAGTAATTGAAGTATTGTTTTCAAATGCTCCGTTTTCAATAGATTTAACAGTAATGTTATCAATTGTTGTAGGTATTGTTAAGTTAGTTGCGTTACCTGTGTAGTCAATAACTTTAATTGCATTACCATTAGTATTAAAGTCGCAATAATACTTAATACCTGCAGAAGTTGTGCATTTATAATCAATGTTGTTTGTTGTGCAATAGTTCTTAATGAAGCTATTATTTGTAACATTTACATAAAGTGCATCGCAACCGCTGAATGCAGTATTTGAAATGTTAGTAGTTGCACTTGGAACATTGAGGTCTGTCAACTTCTTACAATTGTAGAATGCGTTATTAGCAATTGTTGTAACGCCGCCAAGGTTTACAGTTTGAAGATTCAAACAACCGCTGAAAGCGCCTTCGCCGATGCTTGTAACAGAACTTGGAATAGTAACCGAAGTTAAAGTTAATGAGTTTGCTAAAGCACCGCTTGCGATTGAAACAACTGGACAACCTTGATATGTCGAAGCAATAGTAACATCAGTAAGACGCAAATAGAATCCGGTTGCTGATGCAGTACCGTCGCCGTTTAATGTATATGTAACATCTCCTATTTTCTCTTGAATTGTATGAAGCTCATCAATGTAGTATGCAGAGGTAGAATTTGTTTTCAAACGAATTTCATAAACATCGCTTAAATCACCGTTAGCAACAACATCTTTATAATAGATTGTTTTCCAGCCGTTGTAAGCAGAAAGTTGAACATTGTACATACTGCCACCTGTTCTTACTAACTGCAATGTTGCATTATTTGTTGCTTTGTACCAGAATCTGATACCGTTACCATCGAGTGGATTTGCTCTTGATGACCAAATAACATTGTTATCAAAATATTGTTTGTTCAAAGTACCTCTTGAGTTGAGGTTGAAAGCGTTACCATCGCGTTTGTAACCAGCAACCTGGTTTTCCATATAGTATCTTGTATCTGTACCGCAAATATAATCATCAAATCTGTTCAAAACACGCTTAACTTCGTAGTTATCCATTTCAGGATAACTGCTTATAGCAAAGTTAGATGAAGGCTCTGCAGTAACAGGTGTAGATGTTTGTTTAAATGAGAAGTAGTCAAAATAAACACTTGCTGAACATTGTGGAACAGTACTGAATTTCAATGTTGTAGCACCGTCAGAATAGTTTTTGGTAATAGTTAAAGTACCAATACTGATATTCTTAATGTGTCGTTTTGTTTCGTAAACATCATCAGAGAACAATAAATTTGTATATTGTCTTCTGTTGTTTACACTAACATTAAATTTAACATTTGTATTCTTAATAGCGTAGCAGCAAGCATAAACTTCATATTCGCCTACTGGAAGATTTGGTAATGTGAATGAAAGATAACTGTCAGAAGTATTACCATAAACATAAGTACGGCAGTTGTCGTTATCTACTGATAAAGACGCATTAGTAACCGAGCCTGCACTTGTAAGTTTAAGAGGGTTCATATCTTCTGCTTGAATTATTGTTTCATCTTGTGGGAAATGATAAACAGTAATTGGTGAGAATTTGAATTCAACATTTTTCAAATTCGAGCCTGTTACTGTAACAATAAGTCTGTCAACATCAGTTAAATCTGTTAAATCACTTACCTTAATGAGATAAACATCAGATGTACCAGAACCGTAAATGTGCTTTTGAACAGAACGGTTAACACCATTGATTTTTACAGTAATTAATGCATAAGCCTCTTCATTTGAAGAATTTACACAATTAATATTATCACATCTGATTTGTAAATAACCTGAGCCCTGATTTGCAATATTGATTGCATTTTGCAAACGAGTGCTGTCAAGTTCATAAGAAATGTTGATTGGAGCGTTGTTAGCAGTACCGCCATATCTTGATGTTAATTTTACAGAACCATCATCAAAATATTGAGCATTGGTTTTGCTCATTTCAACAAATCTTGCCAATGAGAATTTAAATGCTTCTTCATTACTGCTGTAAGAATCAGCAGGTGTGAGTCCAGGAGTAAATGTTAAGAATTCATCAAAATAGAGTGTACAACCCGAACTATCAGAAGACATTATATTAATTTGATATGTATCATTTGGATGCTCTGCAAGATAATCTCTAATATCTGCATTCATATCAGATTTAAAAGTAAAGTTTACACATTCGCCTCTGTAGTAATATGTAATCCAACTTCCGTTAGGTGCTGCAGGTAAATAACCAACTGCTATAATATTGTTGTTCTGGTTTCTCATTCTAAACATAGTTCCTGTGCTGCATTTATACCAGAACATAAAACCTTTACCATCTAATGAAACACGAGATTGGAATACCGGCTTTTCTTGCCAAGCCTGTGTAGCAACAACTTTTCTTGAAGATACATCAAAATAAGTACCTTCTTCTGTTGAACGGTTTGCACTGCCGCCACATTCAGCGTCAGTATTATATTCAATATTAGTGTTGCCAACCACATAACCTTCTGACAAAGGATATACCTTTGGTTCAGGTTCTGGCTCAGGTTCTGGCTCAGGCTCTGAAGAAGGTTCAGTTGGTTCAACTTCATCTGTAAATGTGTAGAATTCATCAATATAAATTTCAAAACCAGTGCTTGAACCATCAATGAAGTTAAGCATATATGTATCAGAAGCGTGTTCTTCCATATATGCGCTTATATTTGGGTTCATGTCAGATTTATAAGTAAAGTTTACACATTGACCTGTATAGTAATATGTAATCCAACTTCCGTTAGGTGCTGCAGGTAAGTTACCTGCGATAATAACCGCATTACTCTGATTTTTAATTCTGAATGATGTAGCAGTTGCTGATTTATACCAGAACATAAAGCCTTTGCCTGCTAATGAAACACGAGATTGGAATGCAGGTTTTTCTTGCCATGCTCCTGTAGCAACAATTTTTCTTGATGAAGTATCGTAATATGTACCCTCTTCTGTTGAACGATTAGCGCTACCACCGCATTCATCATCAGTATCATATTCGATATTAGTGTCGCCTACTACATAACCTTCAGGTAATGGATAGTTTTTGCCAGCTACTGTAGTTGAAGTCGGTTCAGTAGGTGGCACAGTTGTAGTTGTAGTAGTTGAAGTTGTAGTTTCAGGAATATCATCGAATGTATAGAACTCATCAATATATACTGTACAGCCCGAATTGCTCGAAGCCATAAAGTTCAACTGATAAGTGTCGTCAGGGTTGTTCTGAATAGTAGAACTAATATTAGAATTCATATCCGATTTGAAAGTAAAGTTTACACATTGACCTGTATAGTAATATGTAATCCAACTTCCGTTAGGTGCT
>CACZIY010000092.1 GCA_902781345.1 Oscillospiraceae bacterium
GCATTATAAATGTTATATGTGCCAGGTACATTTACTCTTGTATCAAAACATTCACCAAAAATGTTTAGTTTAACTTCGGAATAATCAGCCTTAATAGCAATTATTTCATCAACACTAACATCAGGCTCAACTCTTGAATAGCCACATTTTGCGCATTTAAAGCCGCCTAAATGACCGAATGTGTGATAATCGTATTCATATTTTGTTTTACAGAAAATGCAATATTCGGCGTCAGAAACATTTGTTTCGGATACTTCGCTATCAAAAGGAACATTAACACCGTAAGTCAAAACCTTTATATTCTCATTATCGGCAAAATCTTTAGATAACGAGTAAGTAAGCGAGCAATCACCGCAAAGACAAAGAGTTGTTCTGTTTAAATTTGAAATAGACTCTCTGATAGCGCCTAATGTATGAGTAACTTCACCGTATCTGTCAAGCTGATCACGGAATACATTAGTAACTAACACTGCTTTTGGCTCGATGTAAAGACTAACCTTTTTGAATGCGTTTTCATCACACTCGATAATAGCGTTTTCTTTTTTGCATTTGCCAAAAATTGAGCTATTCATAATAAATGAGGTTGTAATGCCTGTAATTAAATTTGCACCAGATTTATTAAGAAAATAGCTTTTTTTGCTGTCGATAAACATTTGTTCTAATATTCTGCAAGTAGTAGTTTTACCATTTGTACCTGTAACTAAAACTATATTAACATTTCTCGAAAGTTTTTTAAGAATATCAGGCTTTATCTTAAGCGCCATTCTACCCGGCAAGGTTGTACCGCCTCTGCCAGTTATTTTTAAAACAAAAAAGGTAATTTTACATACTAAACACGCTAAAAATGTCACTTTTTTATTTCTCTCCTATGTTTTTAATTTATATTAATATTTTACATTATTTTAATTACAAAGTCAATAAAAATAACTGCCTATTTTCATAGACAGTTATTTTATTAATTATTCAGATATGTTTTTGCCTTTTAAAACAACTTCGTAATACTTTTTGCTGTTTTTAGGAACTTTGAATTTTGCGTTTTTAGCAATACCTGAAAAAGCAGATTTATAAATCTTGATATAATTTTGCTTTAATGTAATTGCACTTAATTTTTTGCAATTCTTAAAAGCGTTTTTATAAATCACTTGAGCTTTTTTGCCGACTTTAACACTTTTTAAGTTTTTACAAGCTTCAAAAGCGCTTGTTCTAACAAATTTTACATTATTGCCAATTGTCAATTTCTTTAACTTTTTATCTTTATAAAAAGCATTAGAAGCAATTTCAGTTACTTTAAATGTCTTTTTCTTAATCTTAACTGTTGAAGGAATTTTAACATTAGCTTTTGACTTTTTAGCGCCTAAGCAAGTAACTCTTTCTTTGCCTAAAACCTTATAAATCAGGTTATTAACGGTGTATATTTCGCCTTTTTTGACGGCATTTTTATCAACAACGATAACTTTAACATAAGTATCATTATAGTCGTTATTTGATATCTTTATTATTGAAGTGCCGACACTAGCACCATAAATAATACCGATATTGCCTACTTCTACTGATGTTGAGTCCATAATTGGTAATATAGAAGTTCCATCGTTATACATTCCATCAGGAAAATCAACACCAAAATCAAGCATTTTATACTCGCCTTTTTTAATTACAATCGTTTCATCACCTGCATAATATCTTTGAGCAAAATTAAAGTCTTCAGGGTATTCTGTAATGATGTTAACAATACATGATGCTTTTGCACCGCCAAATCCCTCAGCAGTAATAGTAACTTTGCCGACTTTTAAGAATTTAACAACACCGTCAGATACAGTTGCAATGCTTTCATCGCTGGACTTCCAAGTTAAAGGAATATCAGAAACATCAAAAGGCGTAATATCATGACTTAAATACAAGCTTTCTTCAGACAATCCTATGTTATACTGCTTGTAAGGGAAAATAATTTTCTTAACTTTTTTAACATCACTTTCCTTAACAAATTCAGCATTCAAAGTTAAATCTTTTAATACTGTATCAGATTCAGTAAAAGACCCGTCAACAGTATATCCGTATTTCTTTAAATCCTCTATTTCCTCATCAGACATATCTTCAGGATAACCAAAATAGCTTATATATTCATCATAACTCAAGGTATATGCAGTATTCCAGCATTTAAACAAATAGCCTTTTTTAGTTGGTACCTTCGGTAATTGAGCAGTACTTTTTGAATATACTTGGTCAGTTGTATAAACTTTGTTGTCTACTTTGTAAGTTAAAGTACATAATTTATTCGCTTTAACATTTACAATGTTTTCATCAACCCATTTTAATCTTTGAGAAACCCAGCTTTTAAGGCGCTCGAGTTCTTGTTCGTAGGTTAAAACAATCTTTTTGTTATTATCATCATCTGAGTAGTTATAATCCAAATCAGTCATACCATATTTTTCAAAATTATAGCTTGCAGATGTTTTTAAATTATCATAATACTTATCAAGCATACCGCCGTCAGATAACATTGCAGTAATCTTGTCTTTTAAATTGTTGTAAGCGCTCTTTAACTCTGTTACAAATTCTTCATCGTTAAATAACTGTCTTATCCAATTCTGTTCGTTGTGTATCCAGCCATCTGTTGTAAATTCGTGATACTCAGTTGAACCCCAAGCAACATAGTCAAAGTCCCAAAGCGGACCCCAATAGAGCTTTCCGTTTCTCTTTTTATAAAGATATGTACTTGTTGAAATATAGCCATCTCCATTTAAAGAGAAGTCTTGCATTAAATAGTAGTATGCCGCTGAACGAACATCTAACAAATCAGAATACTTTTCGCCCTTGTCATTTTTCAAATTCTTAGAATATAATGCATCTTCAACTCTTTGCATATAATCATTAATGTAATCATACTGAGCCTGATTGTAATAATCTTCAAATTCAGGTCTTTCGATTAAGAAAGAGTTGCCTCTGCTTGTATTTATAATTCTGTTCTCATCCTCTTCGGAAGGCCACATAGCGAGCAAATAACCGCCAGAAATTATAGCAGGGTCTGTTGAATGGATAGTTTCATCATTATCCTCCAAATCGTCAATATCTACCCTGTTTTTATCAATTCTGATTTGTTCGCATAAGAAATAGCTTCCGTAGTAAATACCGTTAATAACAACCTCAACAGGTTCACTGTCAGGAGTAAATTCCATTCCGAGTTGCTGACCTAAATAATAAGTCATTTTATTTCTCAAAAGGCTGTTATCATAGTAGTTTGCAAGCAAAACCCAATGTTTGTTTTTACCTAAACCTAACAAATCTGACTTTTTATCAAGTTTGATTTTATATGGTTTTTTATATGTGTCCCAGGTTGAGTTTCCTCGACCTCTTATGTATTCAAGGTCATAAGTGCCTCCCGAAAGCTTTTTGCCAGTATCTACAGATTTATAGCCCTCAGGTACTTCAATGCTCATTGAGCCATAACATTCTTCTGAATGGTCAAATGAATTGTTCATAGCTTCAACCGAGCCTTGAGATTCGTCAAGGTTAAAATACAATGTTGGAATTGTACTTTTAGCGAACTCAATTGAACGCAAAAATACTTTAACTGCTTTTTGCTTATTGCTTGTAACTGCAAAAGAAACAGTATGTTCGCCTGTGAGCTTTAAACTGCTGATATTAGCAGTTTTGTCATAATAGTAGTCCCATTTGTTTGCTTTCTTTTGTTTACCTAATGAAAAAGTAGTAAACGGTTCGGCGTTATCGTCTAAGTAAAAAGCAATTTCAGTTGCATCGCTTTTTTGAGTAACAGCATCAACGCTGAATCTTCCGACTGCTCCTTCATCAAAGTTAAATGTTTTTTTCACCAAAACCTTTTTATTTAAAATTGATTTTGATGCTCCGCTAAGTATTAATCCTTCGTACTTTTCATTTTTTTCAATTGAAATGTCCTCTGACTGTGCTTCAAGCAAGGAATTATCAAACAAATCAGTAAATTTTGTTTTGTAATAATCTCCTTCATACTTTTCAGCAAACAATTTTGTGTTTTCATCAGCAAATACGCTGATATTTACGCATTCAATTGTGCCGAATAACATTGAAAAGCATAAGATAAACACCATAGCCCTTAGAATAATTTTGTTGTTCATAAAAACCCTCCCATTTTTTATTAAATATTTCTTCTAACTATAAAACGCTTGTGCGCGTTAAAAGGTTTCAAAATTCTTTAAAAATTTTTTAAAGCATAACAGAGTCCGCTGAAAAAGCGGACTCATAAAAACTTATTTTGTTGTTGATGTTTGTAACTCACTTGTATCTTCTTCTATAATTGAATCGCCGTCTTCAGCCTGATTGCTCGCCAAAGTGTTTTCATCGGTATTATCTTGTATATCATCGTCAGAGTTTTTTTCGATAATATCGCCTGAAAGCGCATCAACCTTATAAGTGTAAAGCTTGCCGTCTTTTTTGAATTTTAAATAGTAATAATCACCGTCATCATCGTTAACAAGCTCATTTACAGCAAACTCAACATCATCTACAACTGCACCGATATCGCTTGCAACTTTATCCTTAGCCTTGTCCATTCCAATCATAGCGTCTTTACCGCAAGAAGCAAATGCAAACATCATAATTAAGCAAAATAAATAAGATATAACTTTTTTCATTTTTTAAAATCTCCTTTTCAAGTTATACCTTATTTATTTGTAGTTTTTTAAATTTTATTCACTAAATTAAAATTTTTCAACTATATTTTCAGCAGATTTAAAAATGCTGTTTTGCGGTACTGTACCTCTTACACTTGAAAGCGGATAAATATTTGTGTTTCTACCAATAATTGTTCCAGGATTTAATACGCTGTTGCAACCAACCTCAACTTTGTCACCAAGAATTGCGCCCATTTTTTTAAGCCCTGTTTCAATAACTTCATCACCATTTTTAACTTTAATTAAAGTTTTATCAGATTTTACATTAGAAGTAATTGAGCCAGCACCCATATGTGATTTAAAGCCCAAAACAGAATCACCGACATAATTATAATGAGGAACCTGAACATTATCAAAAATAATAACATTTTTAATCTCGGTTGAGTTACCAACAACACAGTTTTTACCGATAATTGCGTTACCTCTTATAAACGCACCAGGTCTAACTTCAGTACCTTCATCAATTATACAAGGACCAAAAATATTAGCAGTTTCATAAACCTTTACCGATTTATGAATATAAATATTTTCATCAGTAATATTAAACTCATCTTTATTCAAATTCTTTTGAAGCTCTAAAATAAAATCTTTAATTTCAGGTAAAACTTCAAACGGGTATTTTTTGCCTAAAAATATATCTTTTGCAATGGTTTTTGAAGTGTCTAACAAATTATTAATTTCAATCATAATAAAAAACCGCCTAATTTTTAAATTTTCTGTTTATATTTTAACGCTTTTATTGTATAATGTAAAGAGAAATTTATAAAAAAGGACATAAATTATGGAAATTTTATCACCTGTTGGCAATAAAAACGCTTTGATTTCAGCGGTAAGAAGCGGAGCTGACGCTGTTTATTTTGGTGTCGGCGAATTTAACGCACGCAGAAATGCTGAAAATTTTTCAAAATACGACTTAAAAGAGGTTTCAATGTATTGCCATATTCGTGGTGTAAAAGCTTATCTTGCACTCAACACTTTGGTTGCAGATGATGAGATTGATGACGCTATGAGCATTGTAAAA
>CACZIY010000093.1:0-5657 GCA_902781345.1 Oscillospiraceae bacterium
AAAGCCTTCGACTTTCGGGGAAGGTGGCAAGCGGTACGCTTGACGGATGAGGGCAATTAAAAGCCTTCTCCTCGAGGAGAAGGTGGGTTGAGCGACAAGTGAAACTCGGATGAGGTGTTTTGCAACCCTTCCACCGCTAAAGCGGTCCCCCTCCCCTTGACAGGGGAGGCTATTTTACAATAATTATTCATTATTCACTATTCATTATTCACTACTATTCGAGGTGCCCCTTGAGGGGAACTGTCGCCGAACGGCGACTAAAGGGTGGTTTTGCACAAACAAAAAGGGAACGCTTTTGCGTTCCCTTTTTATCTTTTTATTAAAATACCAAACAACTTATCATAACTAACAAAAATCCCGAAACAACGCCGATTAGCGACGGTAAAATAGGTTTTGTTCTTACAATATGCGGTAAAAGCTCTGCGAATACGATATAAATTATCATACCAAGCGCAATCGAAATAAGCGAGTTTTGAACATCTTTTGTCATTGCCGAGCCGATAACCGCCATCAAAATTCCGCCTAAAAGCGTTGCAATTGTTACAATCGCCAAAATAAGCAAGGTTTTTGCTCTTTTCGAGTTCTTTTGCAAGGTCGAACAGATTAACATTCCCATAGGAATATTGTGCAGCGAAATGCCAATCGCAAAAATAACACCTTGCTCAATATCGCTTGAAAGCGAATAAACCGTCATACCCTCAACAATGTTATGCAAAACTACCGCAAACGCTGAAATCAGCCCAATGTGAGCAGCATTTTCCTTGTCGTGATTTGAATGAGTGTCTTGATGGTCTGGTATAAACAAGTCAAGCACCTTTAAAACCGCAACACCTATTAAAACAAAAATCAAGGTTAAATACCAATTTGTTTTTGTCGTAAACTCAGCAATTTCAGGCAGAAAATCAAAAATCATAAGTGATAACAGCGAGCCTGCCGCAATCGCAATCGACAACTGCTCAATAATGTGCGGATTTTTTGAAATTTTTATAACGCCAGCTCCGATAAAAATCGAAAACCCAGCTAAAAATGTAATAAGTAACTGCAAAAATAATCTCCTTAAAATTATAATTTGTAAATACCGCTTTTGGTAAGCACAATTTCGTTTGAATCAACCTTAATGTATTTTTCAACAGGCTCGTTGAACTCAAACAGCTTTTTAACGGTATAACTGTCTAAATTCATTGTCTGAACAACACCGCTGCTTTGCGAGGTAATAATAAGCGAATTATCCAAAGCAAAAAGCCCGTAAGGCTCTTTAATTTCACCTGCAACACCCGAGCTGATTTTAAATTCCTGACGCATTGAATTTGCGTTATAGCGAATAAGCGTATTTGAATCAGGATAAGAACACCAAATCTTATCACCCGAAACAACCGCATCAGCAGGGGCATAGCCCTTGTATTTCAAACTGCCACGCCATTTAAAACGACAGTTGTAATCATAAACCTTTGCAACACCGTTTGTGCCGATAATTACCATTCCAAGATTAGGCGGAAAAACGGTTATAACATTGATATAATCTTCAATTTCGGCTTTGAGAAAATCGGTATGATTTGTGAAAACATTGCTTAAATAAGCGCTTTTTGTAATCAAATCAGTAAGCCCTGTATCAAAATTATGCTTGTGAAAAGCAATAACTCTTTTTTGCTCGCCCGAAATTTCTTCCTTATGTATTTCAGCGAAAACAAAGCCTCTGTTACAAGGAAAAATTGAGAGTGCTTCATTTTCAAAAATCTTTTTCATTTTATTTTCTCCTATACTTTAATCAATCAATTGCGCTACTTGCAAAGGCGTTTTAGCAAGTGCTGCCGCACCGCTGTTTCTCAACTCATCTTCACTGCCAAATCCGTATAAAACCCCTATGCAATCAATACCTACTTGATTAGCTCCTTTTGTGTCATTTACAGTGTCGCCTATTAAAACACATTCATTAAGGTCTTTAACACCTAAAAGGCTAATCGCCCTATTTAAAACTGCCGCTTTAGTGTTATCGCCACCGCTGACGCTTGAGCCGGAAACTACCGAAAAATACTCTTTTAACCCGTAATTTTCAAGAATTAAATTAGCAAAAACTTCGGGCTTTGAGGTCGCAACCGCAAGCGTTTTGCCCTTAGCTTTTAGTTCTTCAAGCATTTGCTTTGTGTCATCATAAAGCGAGTGTAAATATGTACCTTTTTGCTTGTAGTATTTTCTGAAAATTTCAGTCGCCAAAAGCGCTTTTGAACTATCTAACCCTAAATATTTTTGAAAAGATTTTTCAAGTGGCGGGCCAATAAATTTTCGCTTTTGAGAAATGCTTAATGGGGCTAAATTTAAGTCAATAAGCATTTTATCAATCGAATAAAAAATACCTTCGCTCGAATCGACAAGAGTACCATCGAAATCAAAGAAAATATAATTCTTTTTCATTTAACCCTCCGTTTTGAAAAATACAAAAACATTGTACCATATTTAAGCGAACAATTCAAGCGAAATTGAATACTATTCCTACCACCGCCGCAGCGACAATAAAAACAATAGGGTGAATTTTCTTAAAAATCTTTTGCAACACAAAAATTATTACCGCTAAAATTAGCGTTTTAAAAACAAATAAATCGGCAATGTTTCCCGATTTTGAAAAAGCGTCTAAATTAAGCAAGGTTATTTTCATAACGCCAAGTCCTGCATACGAAATTAATGCCATTGAAACAGCCCTGAGTCCGTACATAGCACCATTTACATACTTGTTGTCGCTAAACTTTTTAAGCGCTTTTAAAACCAGCATAATTACAATTACCGCAGGGGCGATAAGACCGAGTGTTGCTACAATTCCGCCAAGCACACCTGCAAATTGATTGTGAAAAATACTAAAAGCGGTTTTGTAACCTGCAAAGGTTGCCATATTAACACCAATAGGTCCAGGTGTTGACTCCGAAACCGCAATCATATCGGAAAGCTCGCTTGTACTAAACCAGTGAAGCCTTTCGGAAATATCTTGCAAAAATGGTATTGTTGCCATTCCGCCGCCTACCGAAAAAAGACCAACCTTAAAAAATTCATAGAAAAGTCGAAAGAAAATCATTTTTTCTTACCTCCCGACTTTGCCTTTTTAATAAGTATTCCAGCTAACGCACCTGCAATTACAATAATAACGGGCGAGAAAGAAAAAGGTAAAAACCAAGTCGAAACGCAAAGTAAAAGCGACACTAAAAACAAGCAAAAAGTCGATTTATCAACAACCGAATTTTTCCACATTTTAATAACCGCATTTACAATCAAAACGCAAACGCAAGCCTGTATTCCCGCAAGCGCATCTTTAACATAAGCGTTATCGGCAAATTTGGTAAGAAAAATTGCAATAACAAGAAGCAAAACAGTCGGAATAAAAATCATACCGAAAGTCGCAACAATTCCACCTAAAAAGCCACGCAGCTTGTTGCCAACAAATGTTGAAACATTAACCGCAATAACACCTGGCGTGCATTGACCGATTGCATAATAATCAGTTAGTTCCCTATCACTTGTCCAGCCCTTTTTCTCGGTAAGCTCTTTTGATAAAATCGGTAACATAGCGTAACCGCCACCGAATGAAAAAGCGCCTATTTTCATAAATGTTAAAAACAGTTCAATAAGTGAAACCTTTTTCATTTTATAACTTTAATCCTTTTAAGAATTCTATATTTTCCTTTGCGTCCTCAAGCTCACTGTTAACAGGGTGATCATACTCTACAATAAAATGCTCGCAACCCATAAGAAGCCCTACTTGCACACATTTTTTAATATCAACAATACCGCTGTTTAAAAGCGAAGGCTTGAAATTATCATCAGCCTTTTCATATTGCTTTAAATGAAGATAAGTAACCTTGCCAGCGTATTTTCTGATATATTCTTCGGTGTCTTTACCGACCGCCGCAATATGACCGAGGTCAAGCTCAGTCAATAAAAGCATACCCGACTTATCAACCAAATAGTCAAAAGCGGTTTGATTTTCGATTTCGTGTTTAAATTCTTCCCTGTGATTATGGTAGCCAAAAGAAATACCATTCATAATCAGCTTTTCGCTAAATTTTTCAAAATCCTCTGCGACTTTATCTGCCTTTTGTTTGTCATCAATATTTGCCCAAGGGCAAAAAACAGCCGTGCAACCAATCTCTTTTAAATAATCAATATAAAAATCTATATTATCAAGTAATTTTTCATAACCAATATGTGTTGAAACAGGCGAAAGGCCATAAAAATCTAAAATTCTTTTTAATTCCTTAGCTTCAATTTTCTCAAACACAGAATCGCAAAATTCAACGCCGTCATAACCCATTTCGGCTAATGCTTTTAGCGTTCCCTCAATATCTTTTTCAAAAGATTTTCTAACAGAAAATAATTGAATATTGTATTTAGTCATAATTTTAAAATGTAACCTTTCATTTTTTTTAAAACTATTTACAAAAAACATTAAATAGTGTATAATCAATATACAATAAATTCTTAATAAAGTAAAGAGGTTTTTGTATGAAAATTTTTGAAAAAACACCTTTTTTAAAGAAAAATGTTGATGATGATGTGTTTATTACCCCTCATTTGCTTGAGAGTGAGAATAATCCTTGTATAATTGTTTGCCCAGGCGGCGGTTATGAGGGCTTGGCAGGCCACGAAGAATATTTTGAGCTTTTTAATAAAATGGGGCTTTCAGTATTTGTTTTGCACTACCGTACACACGGCTATTCTTACCCTTGCCAGTATTTAGATGTTACTCGTGCAGTTCGCTTTGTTCGGTATAATGCGAAAAAGTTTAATATTAACCCTGATAAAATTTTGATAGCAGGCTCATCAGCAGGCGGTCATTTAGCAGCGACTGCCTGGTGCTTTGGCGATGACGGTTTAGACGATGGCGATGAAATTGATAAGGTTTCATCAAAGGTAAACGGTGTAATTCTTTGCTATCCTGTTATCTCGCTTTTAGAGCATACTCATCAAGGTTCTAGTGACAATTTTTCAGGTAATGATGACAAAATAAGAGAAAAATTTTCTATTCAAAAATGTATTAAAAAAGGGCTTTCGCCTGTGTTCTTGTGGCACACCACTACCGACCAAGCGGTTGATGTTGAAAACTCGCTTATGGTTGTCGAAGCCTGCCATAACAGCGAAGTGTCAGCGGAACTTCATGTTTTTCCAATCGGTTGGCACGGAATGGGCGAAGCGAAAGATTACCCTCATATTAACCAGTGGACTACTCTTTGCGAAAATTGGTTAAAGCTTAATAAATTTATATAAACTTAAGGAACAATAATGGATTTAAATAAACTCAAAAATGATTTAATTAAAAAAGAATTTTCAAGAATGAATCAAAGCCAGTTCGAAGCGGTTACAACTGTTTTGGGACCTGTTTTGGTTTTGGCAGGTGCGGGCAGCGGAAAAACCACTGTTTTGGTAAACCGCCTTGCTTATTTAATCAAATACGGCAACGCTTATAAAACTGATTTTAAGCCTTGTTTAACTGATGATGAAATTAAGAGTATTCAAGATTATTTAGATGATAAAACTAATACAGCACCTGAAATTTCGACCTTAAAAATGAATGCGCCGAACGCTTGGAACATTCTTGCAATTACCTTTACAAACAAGGCGGCAAACGAATTAAAAGAGCGCCTTGAAAAAAGAATTGAAAACGGCGGTAATGAAAT
>CACZIY010000093.1:5692-7710 GCA_902781345.1 Oscillospiraceae bacterium
AGCAACGCAAAAGATTCGCTTATAACCCCCGAAGAATATCTTGAAAATGTCGGCTCTGATTTTAGAAAAAAGCAAATAGGCGAGGTTTATTCGCTTTATCAAAAAACGCTTAAAACAAGTGATGCTATGGATTTTGACGATATGATAGCAAATTGCGTTTATTTGTTTGAGCAAAATGAAGAAGCGTTAGAATACTATCGCAATCGTTTTCGCTATATCGTTGTTGATGAGTATCAGGATACTAACTATGCGCAGTATAAATTTGTAAAATTGCTTAGCGAAAAACATAAAAATATTTGCGTTGTAGGTGATGACGACCAGTCGATTTATAAATTCAGAGGTGCAACAATCGAAAACATTTTGAATTTTGAAGAGCAATATGAAAATGTTTTGACAATTCGCCTTGAACAAAACTATCGTTCAACTGAAAACATTTTGAACGCTGCCAATTCGGTTATTAAGAATAACAAGGGCAGAAAAGGGAAAAATCTCTGGTCAAAAAACGGTATCGGCGAAAAAATTACCGCCCATACCGCTTTAAATGAAAATGATGAAGCAAAATATATTGCCGATAGAATTTTAGAAGATGTTTCTAACGGAATGAAGTTTTCCGACCACGCAATTTTATATAGAATGAACGCTCAATCAAGCACACTTGAAAGCGTTTTTGCTCGTTCTGGTATTGCCTATGCGGTTTACGGCGGGTTAAAATTCTACGACAGAAAAGAAGTTAAAGATGTTTTGGCTTATTTGCAGTTTGTCGCAAATCCTAATGATGATTTGAGATTGCAACGAATTATCAATGAGCCAAAAAGGGGTATCGGCGACACAACTGTAAACAACGCTTTGCAAATTGCTGAAACTCTCGGCGTTTCGCTTTACGAAGTGTTTAAAGAAGCAGAAAATTATCAGAATTTATCTCGTGCAGCCGCTAAAATCAAGCAGTTTTGCGATTTAATGGACCCTATAATCGAGCAAGCAGAAGAAAAAACACCGTCTGAAATTTTTGAAGAAATTGTTGAAAAAACAGGCTATGTTGAAGCGTTAAAAGCTGCCGGCGAGCAAGAGGCAGACAGGGTTGAAAATGTTAACGAGTTATTAAGTGCAATCAACCACTACGAAGAGGATTCACCGCAGCCTAATTTAAACGAATACTTGCAAGATGTTGCGTTGATAACCGACCTTGACTCTATGGACGAGTCCGCTGATAAAGTTATTTTAATGACGCTTCATTCGGCAAAGGGCCTTGAATTCCCTGTTGTATTCTTAGTAGGTATGGAGGAGGGAATTTTCCCTGGCGCAAGGCTGATGTTTGCACCTGCTGAGGAATTAGAAGAGGAACGCCGTCTTTGCTATGTCGGCATTACAAGGGCGAAGAAAAAGCTTTACATTACCAATGCAAAACGCAGAATGTTGTTCGGTAACACCTCCGCTAATAAGCCGTCAAGATTTGTTGGTGAAATTGATTTAAATTGCGTTGAGTTTGAACGCCCGAAGGAACAGCTTTTCAGCAGTGAGTATTCTTTTGGCTCTTCGTCTTCGCAAGGCTTTGGCACTTCTTATTATAAAGGTGCGAAAAAAGCCACAACTAATATGTTTGGCAAAAAACCTACAACGCCAAAATCGAGCGTTAATTATTCAGTAGGCGACAAGGTTAAACACAAAGTTTTTGGCGAGGGAATGATTATAAAAGCGACTAAAATGGGTAACGACACAATGCTTGAAATCTCATTTGACAATGTCGGCACTAAAAAGGTTATGGCAAACTTCGCAAAAATTGAAAAAATATAAATAAAAAAGCAGTTGTTCTCAACTGCTTTTTATAATGGATTTTTTTCGTGATCTTTTACTATTATATCGGCGGCAGTTAAATCTTGCTCGCCAGAATTTTTGTTTTCAAAACCAATGCAATACATATTAGCACTTTTTGCTGCCAAAACACCGTTGTGCGAGTCCTCTATAACAGCGCAATTTTCAGGTTTAACACCTAAATTTTCAGCAGTTATTAAGAAAATATC
>CACZIY010000094.1 GCA_902781345.1 Oscillospiraceae bacterium
AGAGTCCGTTGTAAAACAAACAATCGGATTTGAAAAAAATATTCAACTTATACTTGTAAATGACGGCTCGCCTGATAACAGCGGTAAAATTTGCAAAAAATATAAAGAAAAATATCCCGACAATATCGTTTATATTGAAAAAGAAAACGGCGGTGTTTCTAGTGCAAGAAACGAAGGTTTCAAGTACGCCAAGGGTAAATATGTAAACTTTCTTGACTCTGATGATGTGTGGGACACAAAAGCATTTAAAGCAGTATATAAATTTTTCGAGAAAAACTATGATATTATTGATGTGGTTTCTTGTCGTGTTAATCAATTTGATGCTGTATCAAGACTTCATGTATTAGATTATAAATTCAAAGACGGCGACCGCATTATTGACATAAAAAAGCCGGAAGATTCAGATAAAATTACTATGCATGTTACCTCTGCTTTTTTCAAAAAGCAGGCAATTAATGACGTTTCATTCGATAATACTGTTAAGTTCGGTGAAGACAGTCTTTTCATCAACTCACTTATTCTTGAAAAAGCGAAGTACGGCGTTTTACAATCTGCAAATTATTATTACAGAAAAAGGAAAAACGGCTCATCTGCTATTCAAATTCAAAAGAAAGATATTGAGTATTATACAGTATCTCCAAAAGCACATTACTATGGTTTAATTAATAAATCAAAAAAATTATATTCCGAAGTTTTGCCTTATATTCAAAGCAACTTAGCTTACGATATTGGTTGGAGATTTACTTCTTCTACACCGGAACCTATCAAAAGTAATACTTCTTTACTCAAAGAATATGAAGCATTGTTAAAAGATGTTTTAAATTATGTTGATGAAAAAGTCATTTTAAATAGCAGCGTTCATAAAAACTTAAGAATTAAATCAGAAATGCTAACACTGAGAAATGGCAAAGATTTTTATGAAGACACTTACTATAATGAAAATGAAAATGCAATTTATTATAAAGATATAAATATTTTACAGTTAGATAAAACTAACAAGCTGTTTAAAATAGAAATTTTAAATGTCGAAAAAAACAAAGTAACCTTAGAGGGTGTAGTTTCAAAATGGCTCTTTGAGTGTTGCCCTGACGCTAAAAAAAGAGTCAGTATATTTGTCGGTAAAAAAGAAATTCCTTTGCAATTAAGCGCTTATAAGCATAATGTCGATGAAACTTATTACTATACAAAAGAAAAATTCTATAAGTTTTCTGTTGAAATTCCTATTGGAAAACGCTTACGCAAAAGAAAGGTTTTGCGCGTTAAAGCATGCGTGTTTTATAACGAAAATAAAGCAAATTTGCGTTTATCATACGGAAAATTTGTACCAAACAATGTAAAATTCAAACCACATTATAAATTTTATAATAAATATTTATTTATTTGCGGAAAAAAAGCAATTAAGATTACTAAGCCAAAGCATAAAGCATTTACCCATTTTAAAAATGAGATTTCTTGCTTAAATTGGCTTGTTAAAAACAAGCAAAGTAAATTTGCTATTATGCGAATTAAATACTACTTTTTTAGTCATTTAAGATATCGACATAAAAAGATTTGGCTTATTTCCGACCGTATGGATAAAGCACGCGACAATGCAGAGTATTTATTTAAGTTTTTAAGAGAAAACCCTAATGTTGATAAAAGCATTGTTCCTATATTTGCTATTAGTAAAGACAGCGTTGATGTTGAAAGATTAAAGCAAATTGGCAAGGTTATATATTTTGATGATAAAAAATATATAAATTATTTTCTTGCTTCTGACAAGGTGATATCTTCAACTTGTGGCGAATACACGATAAATCCGTTTGAACCAAATGAAAAGATATATAAATGACTTGCTGACATACAAGTATGTCTTTTTACAACACGGTGTTATTATTAACGATTTATCAAAATGGCTTTGTAAATTTAATAAAAATATTGATATTTTCGTTACAAGTGCAAAGCATGAATATGACTCTATCGTAAATGGCGACTACGGTTACACCGAAAAACAAGTAAAACTAACCGGTATGCCAAGATACGATATGCTTCACAATGACGCTCAAAAGCAAGTTGTCATTATTCCAACTTGGCGAAACAGCATTAAAGCAGCTTTTGATAATACAACAAGAAGCGTTTATTATAAAGAGTTCAAGAAAACAAAGTATTTTAAATTCTTTAATTCTTTGATTAATAACGAAAGACTTTTAGAGTGTCTGAAAAATAATGGATACAGCGGTCTGTTTTGCTTGCACCCTATTCACGCAAAGCAATATGTTGATTTTAAAGAAAACGATGTGTTTAAGGTAAATAAAGGCTTTGTTGATTATCAAGATGTATTCTCAAAAAGTTCGCTTTTAGTTACTGATTACTCATCTGTTTCTACTGATTTTGCATATTTAAGAAAACCAATTGTATATGCACAGTTCGATTTTGACACATTTTTTGACGGTGCTAATTACAAACAAGGTTATTTTAATTACAAAAACGACGGTTTTGGACCAGTTGCATGCGATTTAGAATCAACTGTTGATGAAATCATAAAATTGGTTGAAAACGACTGCAAAATCGATGATAAATACTTAAAGCGCATTAATGAATATTTTGCGTTTAATGACAAAAATAACAGTATGCGTGTTTATCAAGAAATAATTAATTTATAAATTAAAACTCAGATTGGTAAAAATTTGTCAATCTGAGTTATTTTTTTGTATTTTACACTTGAAAAATGCATAAAAATCTATTATAATAATTATTGGCAAACTATGCTTACATTTGATATATTGAAAGGAATGATACACAATGATTTACTCAAAAGAAGTTGAAAACATGTGTACAGTAGCAAAAGGTCCTAATCACGGTCCTGCTCCATTGCCTGAAGAAGGAAAATGGGTTCAAGCTACTGAAATTAAAGACATCAGCGGTTTTACTCACGGTGTTGGCTGGTGTGCTCCTCAACAAGGTGCATGTAAATTAAGCCTTAATGTTAAAGAAGGCGTTATTGAAGAAGCACTCGTTGAAACAATTGGTTGTTCAGGTATGACTCACTCAGCTGCTATGGCTGCAGAAATTCTCCCTGGCAAAACCATTCTTGAAGCACTTAATACTGACCTCGTTTGCGATGCTATTAACACAGCAATGCGCGAATTATTCTTACAAATTGTTTACGGTCGTACTCAATCTGCTTTCTCAGAAGGCGGTCTTACAATTGGTGCAGGCCTTGAAGATTTAGGTAAAGGTTCACGCTCACAAGTTGGTACTATGTATGGTACAAAAGCTAAAGGCGTTAGATATCTTGAAATGGCTGAAGGTTATGTTACAAGAATTGCTCTTGATAAAGACGACCAAGTAATCGGATATGAATTTGTTTCACTCGGCAAAATGACTGACTTTATTAAAGCAGGCGACGAGCCAAATGAAGCATACAAAAAATCAATGGGTACTTACGGCAGATTTAATGATGCTGCTAAATATATCGACCCAAGAAAAGAATAAGGAGGTATATTATAATGGCATTATTTGAAAACTACGAAAGACGCGTTGATAAAATCAATTCCGTTCTTAAAGAATATGGCATTTCTTCTATCGAAGAATGTAAAGAAATCACACTCGCTGCTGGCGTTGATTGTGATAAAATCGTTAGAGAAACTCAACCTATCTGCTTTGAAAATGCAGTTTGGGCTTATACAGTAGGCGCAGCTATTGCTCTTAAAAAAGGTGCTACAAAAGCTGCAGACGCTGCTGCTGCAATCGGTATCGGTTTACAGTCATTCTGTATTCCTGGTTCTGTTGCTGAAAACAGAAAAGTTGGTCTTGGCCACGGTAACCTCGCTTCTATGCTTTTGACTGAAGATACAGAGTGCTTCTGCTTCTTAGCAGGTCATGAATCTTTTGCTGCTGCTGAGGGTGCTATCAAAATCGCTCTTAACGCTAACAAAGTTAGAGTTAAACCATTAAAGGTTATTCTTAATGGTCTTGGCAAAGATGCTGCTTTTATTATTTCAAGAATTAACGGTTTCACATATTGCAAAACAGAGTTTGACCCATTTACTGAGGAAGTTAAAGTAGTTTCTGAAACTCCTTATTCAGATGGTCCAAGAGCTGATGTCAGATGCTATGGTGCTGACAATGTACCAGAGGGCGTTGCAATTATGAAGCTTGAAAATGTTGGTGTATCTATCACAGGTAACTCAACTAACCCAACTCGTTTCCAACACCCAGTTGCAGGTACTTACAAAAAATGGTGTGTTGAAAACGGAGTTAAATACTTCTCAGTTGCATCAGGTGGCGGTACAGGTCGTACACTTCACCCTGATAATATGGCTGCTGGTCCTTCTTCTTATGGTATGACTGATACTATGGGTAGAATGCACTCAGACGCTCAATTTGCAGGTTCTTCATCAGTTCCAGCTCACGTTGAAATGATGGGACTTATCGGTATGGGTAACAACCCTATGGTTGGTGCTACCGTTGCTGTTGCTGTTGCTATTGAGGAAGCAAGCAAATAATTTAATTTTTAGCAAAATTAAACACCTATTAAGAATTTTCTTAATAGGTGTTTTTATATGCTTTTCTAACTATCATAATCTACAATGTAGCCAAAAGCAAGTATTGCTGATGAATTCCAATATACGCAAACTTCATTACAAGCATAATTATCATGATTATCTTGATAATTGTAGCCGTTATTATATGCACCACCTACCATAAATCCAGGAGCTGGTGTGTACAAACCGTATTTTACTCGCAAATACGCAGATGGAGCATGACAAATATCTTTTGGAATATTTGAACCAATACCTGTAATATAAGAAGTATTTACAGCATTTCTGCCAAGTAGATAGCATACTGTGTTTCTAATTGCAGGCTCATATTTCTTTGTGCCACTAAAGTAATCAGCCATTGCCATTGCCTTCAATTTAACGCACATAACTTGATTTGAGCCCCATTGATATTGATTAGACATTTCAAGTACAGTATTGTATCTATCGCTATTACTTACACTTAAACTTTTGTCGGCGGCATCGGTAAGAGATGACAGTAATGCATCCTTAATTGTTTGGTCTGCACTATGAGATGACAAATAAGCAAATGTGCCTGCACCGCCAATACTGTATGCAGAAATTTCATTTAGATTAAAGCTAATTTCACGATTTGTTTTTCTGTTATAAAGACTAATTACATCATTATTATATGTTTGTTCGCCTGTTGCTCTGAATAATTCACAAGCAGCCCACCAAATATCGCCCCATGCTTTTGAGTTATCGCCATAAGCACCTGCGTTTATCGATGGGTACTCGGTATCGTTTGAAAAGCCATTGTGAGCGCTAGGGATTTCCTGATTTGCTTTTACATAAGCATAACCGCTTATTGCAGCCGCAAGACATTTCGCTGAAAAATCAGGGTCAATATCTTTGAAAACTCTTGCGCTCATTGCTGCAGCACCTACAAAACCTGCTGTCGCTTTCAAAGTTTCGTGAGAAACATATAAACCGGTATTATTGAAATACTTGTCTTGGTCTGCTCTGTCGCCGTATGACACAAATTCTTTTGTAGCAATTCTCCAGTAAACACCGCCCGAAGATTTGTTTTGCATTTTTAATAACCAGTTCATTTCATATTTTGCCTCATCAAGCAAATCCGAAGTGCTATTAGGTAAAAC
>CACZIY010000095.1 GCA_902781345.1 Oscillospiraceae bacterium
GTGGCAAGCGGTACGCTTGACGGATGAGGGCAATTAAAAGCCTTCTCCTCGAGGAGAAGGTGGGTTGAGCGACAAGCGAAACTCGGATGAGGTGTTGTACAACCCTTCCACCGCAAGCGGTCCCCCTTTCCCAAAACATAAGACGGCTTTTTTGCCTTATTATTCATTATTCACTAAAAAAGCCTCAGGAACAACCTGAGGCTTTTTAACTTCTATTAGTCTTGTGGTTTGGTTACATGCGGGCAAGAAAGTTCTTTTGCTCTGTACTCGCTGTAGCACCAATTGATTGCATTTTTGATAACTAACTGAATTTCTTTGTTGTGATAAGTCGGAATTGATTCGTGACCTGGTTGGAAGTAGAAAATTTTACCGTTTTCCCTACGCCAGCAGCAACCCGAACGGAATACCTCGCCGCCCTCATAACCGCCGACAAATACCAATTTGTCAGGCTCAGGAATACCAAAAGGCTCGCCGTAAGTTTCTTCCGCATCAAGATAAATGTATTCGCCTAAACCTTGTGCGATTGGGTGTGACGGGTCAATAACCCAAATGCGTTCATAATCGTTATCTTCACGCCAATGAAGATTACAAGTAGTACCCATAAGCGCTTTGAAAGGTTTTGAGTGATGAGCGGAGTGTAAGAAAATAATGCCCATACCTTTTCTGACTTCGTCAGCAACCATTTTAACTGCTTCATCAGGTACATCGCCGTGTTTGCAGTGACCCCACCAAATCATAACATCGGTGTTGTCGAGCAATTCCTGTGTAATGCCTGCGTTATCTATTAAATTTCCCTCTTTATCAAATTGTGTAACGGTTGTAACGCTAAATTCATCTTTCAAAAAACTTTCAAGATATTTGTGAATACCTTGAGGATAATGCTTTAGAACATCTTCCTGAGCCCATGCGCCGTCTTGCATAAACTCATGCCAAATAGTGACTTTAATCATTTTTAACTACTCCTTTTAAATATTTGTTTTAATTGCAGTATGATTTTCAGCCGATTCAAAAGCTGCTTCCATAACTTTCATTACTCTGAGTGCTTGTTCCGGCTTGATTGTAAGTTCTTTACCCTCAATTGCACCGACTAATTGACGATAAACTACCTGCAAACCGTCCTCAATATCAGTCGGCTCTGAAAGCTTAATACGCTCAACCGATTCAGGACGGCGAGGTGCCATAGTTTTTGTAGGACCTGCTTTGGTATAAAAAATTCTTTCATCCCAAGTGTTATCTTTATCAATAACTTTGACAATTTCTCCGTTGCAATCCCAATTATCAACCTGCAAAGTACCTTTTGTGCCGAGTGCATACCAACGAGGTTTTGTTATGTAGTTGTTAGTTGCAACTTCAACAAGTGCAGTCATACCGTCTTTGAAATCGAGCCAAAGTTGAAAATTGTCTTCAACCTCATCATAATCAATGTTGTACATTTTGCAGAAGACATTGGTAACGGCAGAGGTGTTAAAATACATCAACTGGTCGATTAGATGAACGCCCCAGTCAAGCATCATACCGCCACCAAGTCTTTTAAGGGTACGCCAGCCTTTCGGCATTCCGCGTGAACCCTCAACTCTGCTTTCAACATGATAAATTTTACCGATTTCGCCTTTTTCAACATTTCTTTTCATAAGTTGAAAATCAAGATTAGTTCGGCGATTTTGGTCAATTGTAAACACTTTACCTGTATTTTTGGCTACTTTCATAACTTCTATGAGTTCATCAGAAGAAATTGTAACAGGCTTTTCACAAATAACATTTTTACCGTGATTTAATGCGTCAATACAAATTTCTTTATGCACTTCATTTGTAGTAGCAACCAAAACAATATCAATTTCAGGGTCAGATAAAAGCGCCTCTCTTGATTCGTAAGCGACAAGGTTTTCGCTTCTTGCTAATTCCATTCGCTTTTCATCAAGGTCAAAAACACCTTTAACCTCAACGCGTTCGTCTTTATGATCTTTTAAACAATCATAATGACCGTGCGCCATGCTGCCATAGCCAATAATTCCGAGTTTATATATCTTTTTCATTTAAACTTACCTTTTACCTATTGCCAAAAACTTATGCCCACCACATATCGCCGGCAGTATGAACAATCAAAACTTCCTTTAAGAATGAAATCGCTTTTTCAAGTCCCTCTTCTGCTGACATAAGCGAATCTTCATGCTCAATGCTGATTGAGCCGTCATAGCCTGTTGCTTTAAGTGTTGAAATAATATCGTTCCACATTTGTTTGTCGTGGCCGTAGCCTACGGTTCTGAATACCCAAGAACGATTTAAAACATCACCGTAGTTTTTAGTATCAAGAACACCGTTAACTTCGGTGTTGTGAGCATCAATTCTTGTATCTTTTGCGTGGAAGTGGTAAATAGCACCGCTTAAATATTTAATTGCTTCAACAGGGTTAATTCCTTGCCAGAACAAGTGTGAAGGGTCAAAGTTTGCACCGATAATATCACCAACAGCATTACGCAATTTTAACAAAGTTTCAGGGTTATAAACTGCAAAGCCAGGGTGCATTTCAAAAGCGATTTTTTCAATGCCGTGAGCCTTTGCAAATTCCGCAGTCTTTTTCCAATAAGGAATAATTTTTTCGTTCCACTGCCATTCGAGTGTTTCGAGATAATCCTCAGGCCAAGCGCAAGTAACCCAGTTAGGTCGAACAGAGTTTTCGCAGTCGCCAGGACAACCCGAAAAACCGATTATAGTTTTAACGCCTAACGCTTCGCAAACTAAAATAGCGTTTTTAAAATCATTATCAAATTTTTCGGCAATTTCTTTGTTAGGGTGCAAAGCGTTGCCGTGGCAAGCGATAGCAGAAATGCTGACATCATATTTAGCCATTAAATCTTTAAATTCTTTTATTTTTTCAGGATTGCCTAAAAGCTCGGCTGGTTTTAAGTGGTTATCACCAGGATAACCGCCTGCACCGATTTCCATTTCGTGAACATCATGTTCATTTAAGAATTTAAGCGCTTCTTCAAATGTGTAACCGCCGAAAACAGGATTCATTACACCAAGTTTCATAATAAATTCACCCTTTCGCCAATTAAATCTTTACTTCTTCGCCAAGTTCTGCTGATTTGTAAGCTGCTTCAAGAATTTTTACCATATTAACACCTTGAACAGGAACAAAATCAGGCTCTTTACCGTTCAAAAGAACATCAAAGAAGTGGAAAAGATTTTGTTTGTGAGGACCGTTTGAATCAGGAAGATTTGGAATATAATCAACTGTAATGCCGTTTTCTTCAGTAAATATTTTAAATGATTTATCAGCAGTATCGTTAGAAGCACCTGCTTTTGTACCACGAAGTTCAATGAAGTTGTGCTCTCTTTCAATGTTTGAAGCCCAAGAGAATTCAATCTGCATTGTGCAACCGTTATCAAAACGAATAAAGCCCATTGCAAGATCCTCTACATCAAATGTACCGTCTGCTTTTGCTTCACCGAATTGAGCGTGCTCTGAGTCAGCCTCAGTTTCAGAATTTGCAAATTTTGTGTAAGTTGCTGCTGAAACTGCAACAGGCTTTGGATTGCCCATAAGCCAGATGCAAAGGTCAATCATATGAACACCAAGGTCGATTAACGGACCGCCGCCTGATTGCGCTTTGGTAGTAAACCAACCACCTTTACCAGGAATACCTCTTCTTCTGCGCCATGCGCAACGAGCAGTATAAATTTCGCCCATTTTGCCGTCATTAATATATTTTTTCAAGAATTTTGAATAGTTGTTATAACGGTTGTTACGCATAACCATTAAAACTTTACCGCTCTTCTCGGCAGCGTCTTGCATTTTTTGAGCTTCAGAGACTGAAACCGCATCAGGTTTTTCGCAAAATACATTAATACCCTTGTTAAGTGCTGCTACTGCAATGATTGAGTGCAAATAGTTAGGTGTGCAAATATCAACAGCGTCAAGGCCCTCAATATTTAAAACATCTTCATAATTTTCATAACAAATTGATTCATCAAAACCTAACTTTTTAGCAGTTGAAACGGCTTTTGATAAAACAATATCGCAAAAAGCAACTATTTCAACATTCTTGTTGTCCTGATAAGCATAAATGTGAGCGCCATTGAAAATTCCGCCACATCCGATAATACCAACTTTTAATTTTTTAGTACCCATAGTAAAAATTCTCCTTTCAGTAAAAAAATTACTGATTTTTCGAGAAAAGTATAGCATTATTAAAAAGAATATTGTATAATAAATTTAATAAAAAATATCAAATTTTTGTCATTGAGGTATTTTTATGGAAAGCGAAATTAAAAAAGTATATGAGAAAAAGTTTCGTCGTGACGGTGTTGAGGTACCTATTCATTGCATTTTAATGGAAGTTAAAAATCCAAAAAAGCACGACCCTCAAACTTTACACTATCACGAATATATCGAAATTTTATACAGTCTTAATTCAAAAGCCTATGTTTATATTAATGATAGGGTAATTGATTTTAATACAGGCGACCTTGTTATTGTCAATTCGGGTGAGGCTCACGCTTTATCATTTGAGAAAGATTCAAGCTATATTGTTATAAAGGTAATGCCTGAACTGATTTACACAAGCGAGCAAACTGTTTTTGAAATGAAATATATTTTGCCTTTCATTATTCAAAACACAAAAAATAAAAGATATTTTACCAGCGAAGAATTGCAAGACGGTTATGTTCGCCATGCGGTAACTAATGTTTACAGAGAGTGGGAAACAAAGGGATATTGCTACGAAATGGCAATGCGTGCTGATATTTTAAAGATTTTTTTGTGGGTTTTGCGTTATTGGCGTGAGCATGATTTAGACGCAGTTGACCGATTCGATTATCCCGATGATTTGTTAAAGGTGATTCAGTCAGCGCTTGAATATATCGAGAAAAATTATGCCTACATCACAGAAGAAGAGGTTGCAAAGCATTGCAATTTGAGCTACAGTTATTTTTCGAGAACATTTAAAAAGGTTATGAACCAAAGCTTTTCAGAATACATTAAAGATTATAGAATTACAAAAGCCGAGCAAATGCTGTTGTCAACCGATTATTCTATCAGCGAAATTTCCGCATTAACAGGCTTTTCAACGCCGAGTTATTTTATTCAGCAGTTTAAATCTAAAAAAGAGGTTTCGCCAAAGCAGTATAGACTAAAATATTTGTAAGAAACAAGGGAACGCTTTGCGTTCTCTTTTTGTTTGCTCAAACATCTAAAAAAGTCATTCCGAGCAACGCAAGGAATCTCATCGCTGGGATTCTTCACTTGCGTTCAGAATGACCTTGTGGGTTGTTTGTACAACCACCCTTTAGTCGCCGTTCGGCGACAGTTCCCCTCAAGGGGCACCTGAAAAAAGTGAATAGTGAATAAAGAATAATTAATGTGTGCCTTACGGCACAAAATAAAAACTAAAAACTTCAACCCTGAGGCGACACAAAACTAAAAGTTTTATAAACCTTTTCGCCGAAGAGTGTGCCAGCGGTGGCTCACCGTGCCGTCCCCTTTGGGGAAGGTGTCATC
>CACZIY010000096.1:0-5465 GCA_902781345.1 Oscillospiraceae bacterium
ATTGATGAAACTGTAAACGCAACAGTTGATAAGACTGAAAGACATTCAACAATGCGTAACCATACAGCAGCACATCTTTTGCAATCTGCTTTAAGAAAAGTTCTCGGTACTCATGTTGAGCAGGCAGGTCAAGAGGTAACTTCTGCAAGACTTCGATTTGACTTTACTCATTTTTCTGCACTTAGCGCAAAAGAATTGAAAAAGGTAGAAAATGAAGTAAATACTGCAATTTTAAATTCAATTGAAGTAAAAACTGAAGTTTTACCTATTGAAGAAGCTAAAAAGCGTGGTGCAATGGCACTTTTCGGTGAAAAATATGGTGATACTGTTAGAGTTGTAACTGCAGGTGATTCGGTAGAATTCTGCGGTGGTACTCATGTTAGCAATACATCTGAAATCGGACTTTTCCATATATTATCAGAAAGTTCAATTGCTTCTGGTGTTCGTAGAATTGAGGCTGTTACAGGTAGCGGTGTTTTAGATTATATTTACGCTAATGAGTTTATTCTCGCAAAAATCGGTGATGCTGTTAAAGCAGGCAACCCAAATGAGTATGCTGATAAAGTAACTCAAGCAGTAACCGACCTTAAAGCAGCAGAGCGTAAGCTTGACGAAATGAAACAAAAAATCGCTGCTGATAACGCTAAAAATATGCTTTCAAATGCTAAGGATATTAAGGGTGTTAAGGTTATCACAGTTGCTACTACAACCGCTGATACTGATTCTTTAAGAAAAATGTGTGATAAATTCAGAGATTTATCTGACGATATTGTCGCTGTTGTTGCAGGCATTAACGAAGAAAAGAAAACTGTAACATTCTCGGCTTGCTGCGGTAAAGAGGCTGTTAAAAAAGGCGCTCACGCAGGCAATTTAGTTCGAGAAGTAGCAATAGTAGCAGGTGGTAAAGGCGGCGGACGCCCTGACAGCGCTATGGCTGGCGGTAAAGATATTACCAAAGTTGATGAAGCTTTGTTAATCGTTGATGATGTTGTTGAAAAAATGATAAAGGAGTAGTATTTATGGATTGCTTATTTTGTAAAATCGTAAACGGCGAAATACCTTCGCAAAAAGTTTATGAAGATAAAGATATTTTTGCTTTTAAAGATATTAACCCACAAGCACCTTTTCATGTGCTTATAATTCCGAAAGAGCATATAAATTCAGCCGCTGATATTGATGATAATAATTCAAAAATTGTTGCAAAAATCTTTGAAGTGGCTTCAAAAATTGCAAAAGAAAATAACCTTGAAAATGGATTCAGAATTGTTACTAATTCTGGCGAATATGGCTGTCAATCAGTTCATCATTTGCATTTTCATTTGTTATCAGGCAAACAATTAAGCGAAAAAATGTGTTAAGGAGAATTAATTATGAATACTTATAAAATGACTATTGCAGGACTTGAACGAGAATTACCGATTTTTCCTGTAAGTGAAAATGTTTCAATCGCAGCATTTATCTTGTTCGGCGACCCTGAAATTACTGTTGCTTCAGCTAAAGAGCTTTTGAAAAAAGTTCCTGAATTTGATGTTATTTTAACACCTGAAGCAAAATCAATTCCGTTGGCTCACGAAATGTCAAGACAAAGCGGTAAGACATATATTGTTGCAAGAAAAGGTCCAAAACTTTATATGGGCGAAAGCTTTTCTGTTGAAGTAAAATCAATCACTACTTATAAATCACAAAAGCTTTATATCGGTGAATATGATGTTGAAGCAATTAAAGGCAAAAGAGTTTTGATTGTTGATGATGTAATTTCAACAGGTGAATCATTAAAAGCAATTCAAAAACTTGCTGAAAAAGCAGGTGCAAATGTTGTTGCTTCAGCGGCAGTTTTAGCAGAGGGTGCGGCTTCAGAACGTGATGATATTATCTTCTTAGAGCCATTGCCTTTGATTACTGAAGAATAAGGATTGAATTTATGCATTTTGAAAAAGCATTTTTTGAGGCTGCTTACGGCACGCCGAAGCAGTTAAAACCAAGTGATAAAAAGGAAATAGCTTTTTCAGGCAGGTCAAATGTCGGAAAAAGCTCGCTTATTAACAGAATTTTAAATCGAAAAAAATTAGCAAAAGTCAGTTCGCAACCTGGCAAAACCGCAACAATTAACTTTTATAATATAGAAGATTGTCACTTGGTAGATTTACCTGGATATGGCTATGCAAAGGTTTCAGCGGGTGAAAAACGCCGTTGGGCTGATTTGATGGACGCCTATTTTACAACAAACCGCAATATTGCACTTGTTGTTCAACTTATTGATATGCGCCATATGCCAAGCGAACTTGACCTTGATATGATTGATTATCTTGAACAAATGGGATTTAATTTTGTTTTGGCACTTACAAAAGCTGACAAGCTCAATAAATCACAAACCGAAAAAAGAATGAAAGAACTAAAAGAAGAATTATCATTTTTAGATAATTTTCCTGAAATTTTTCCTGTATCATCTCTTAACGGCGATGGAATTGAGGAATTAAAGGAATATATTACATCGAAAGTTGAGGTTGATTAAAATGTTTACAAGCGACTGTTTGGGAAATGATAACGGTATGCTTACAATAGGCGGCATTAGAGTTGATGACCTTGTTAAAGAGTATTCAACACCGCTTTATGTATTAGATGAAGATACTGTTAGAAATAATATAAGAAATTTCAAAAAATCCCTTGATGAAAATTACGAAAAGGGTATGGTTTTGTATGCAAGTAAAGCACTTAATTGCCTTGAACTTTGCAGAATTGCAAATGACGAGGGAATAGGTCTTGATTGCGTTTCGGCAGGCGAAATTTATACCGCCTTAACCGCAGGTTTTCCTGCTGAAAGAATTTATTTCCACGGAAATAACAAGACCGAAGATGAGTTAGAATATGCAATTGATAACAATATCGGCGTTATTATTGTTGATAACTATTATGAATTAGATGCAATTGAGGAAATTGCTAAACAAAAGAAAAAGACAGTTAAAGTTATGTTCAGAATTAAGCCGGGTATTGATGCGCATACTCATGATTTTATCAGAACAGGTCAAATCGACAGCAAATTTGGTTTTGCGCTTGAAAATGGTGAGGCTTACAACGCTGTAAAATCAACTCTTGATAAAGAAAATCTTAAGCTTATCGGACTTCATTGTCATATCGGCTCGCAAATTTTTGACGACCAGCCGTTTATGGAAGCCGCAAGAGTTATGATGAAATTTTATAAACAAATCAAAGATGAATTTTCAATTGAACTTGACCAGTTAAATCTCGGTGGCGGTTTTGCTATTAAATATCTTGAGACTGATGAACATATCGGCTATGACACTTATATGAAAGAGGTTGCAACAATTATCAATGATTTTTGCAAAGAAAACGCTTTAAAAGTGCCAATGATTTTGATTGAGCCGGGTCGTTCGGTTGTCGGCGCTGCCGGTATTACCCTTTATAAATGCGGTAGCATTAAAGAGATTAAGAATATCAGAAATTATGTTGCAATTGACGGCGGTATGGGCGATAACCCGAGATATGCTTTGTACGAATCTGACTATGAAGTTTTGATTGCTAACAAACTTAATGAAAAGGCGGATTATAAAGCAACTGTTGCGGGTAAATGCTGTGAAAGCGGTGATTTAATTCAAGAGAATGTTGTAATGCCGAAACCTGAAAAAGGCGATATTGTGGCTGTGCTTTCAACAGGCGCTTATAACTACTCAATGGCTTCAAATTATAACAGAATTCCTCGACCTGCTATGGTTATGGTAAAAGATAAAAAATCAAGAGTTATAATCAAACGAGAAACCTTTGAAGATTTAGTCAGAAACGATATATAGATATAAAAAATAAAACGCTTGAAGAAATTTCTTCAAGCGTTTTTTATTAGCACTTATTACTTGACATTAATGTATATAAATGATAAAATGAAAGTGCCAAATATTTCACAACTTAATTTTGAACTTAAATCAGTGTGTTTTTTATCTTTTGATAAAAATGCATGCTCATTTTTACATACTGATTTAGTTCATCTATGTGAAATGTTTGGCGACAGTTGGGCTTGCGTTTTTTGCGTACAGTCTCGGCTGTACGCTTTTTTTATTATTTTATTTTAAGGAGAAATGTATAATGAAGGATGTTTTGAATTTGAGAGAGGTTATGTCATTTGAAGTTGATGAAAATGGTTTGCCTACATTGTGTCAAAAGAATTTTGCTATTATCGATTTATTAATTAGTAATGATTCTAATTATCGAAAATCTGATAATAGAGATGAAAACTATGAAATGATTTTAAGTGAGGGCATTCCGACAAAATCTGAAGATATTAAAAAAGTTGTAAAACTTATTGATAAACAGAATTCAACTCACTTATCTTCAGAAGGACAAAAGTACCCCAAAAAGAATGGAGGTAGAGAAATTACCGCCAATAAAATTGAAAAAATGATTGAAAGCGGAGAACTTGAAAAATCATTAATAAATGGCGATGTGGAAATAATACACAAAATTGCCAATGCGGTAAATGAGTATCACAAAGAGAATAATAATTATTTATGCAGTAAATATAATTTTTCTTTTGCGACTAAGTTTTGTGCTTATACTTCTATATTTGCGTTGGAAATGGATAATTATTGTATTTATGACAATGTTGTAAGCAAAGTTTTACCGTATTATGCAAAAATGTATATAGACAAAAAGTATTGGAATAACAGAAACGGCAAGATAACGAGTGAATTTATAAACCGCAAAGGTAAGGAAGATTATAGCAATTATAGGCAAGTAATTGATGAAATTTTGGCTTCGGCAAAAGTCAAGCACGGTTATGAGATTTCGTATAAAGAATTTGACAATTTATTATGGTATTATTTTAAGGGCGAACCAAGCCGTTTAAATAAAGCATATGAAGCTCTAAACTAACTAAATTAATGGAGGATATTAAAAATGAAAAAAGTATTGGCATTAGTTTTAAGTTTAGTAATGGTGTTTACCATTTTGCCTGTAATGGTATTTGGTTTAACTGCCGTAATTGAGTATACAAGCGGTTATTATACCTATATTGCACCAAATGGAGAGGCGACTATTATAAAATGCGATAAATCAATAAGTGGAGATATTACAATTCCTAATAAATTAGGCGGTTATCCTGTAACAAGTATTGGTAAATGTGCATTTGATAATTGCACATCATTAACAAGTGTAATAATACCTAATAGCGTAACAAGTATTGGTGAAAGTCCATTTTATAATTGCACATCATTAACAAGTGTTACAATACCAAATAGTTTAACAAGTATTGGTAAATGGGCATTTGATAATTGCACATCATTAAGAAGCATAACAATACCAAAAAGTGTAACAAGTATTGGTATTTCTGCATTTAATAGTTGCACATCGTTAACAAGCATAACAATCGGGGATAGTGTAACAAGCATAGGTAATTATGCATTTTCTAATTGCACATCATTAACAAGTGTAATAATACCTAATAGCGTAACAAGTAT
>CACZIY010000096.1:5506-9248 GCA_902781345.1 Oscillospiraceae bacterium
TGTAATAATACCTAATAGCGTAACAAGTATTGGTTGGGGTGCATTTGAAGGTTGCTCATCATTAACAAGCGTAACAATACCTAATAGTTTAACAAGTATTGGTAAATGGGCATTTGATAATTGCACATCATTAACAAGTGTAATAATACCTAATAGCGTAACAAGTATTGGTGAAAGTGCATTTTATAATTGCTCATCATTAACGAGTATAACAATACCTAATAGCGTAACAAGTATTGGTGATAGGGCATTTGATAATACTGCTTTATATAACAATGAATCCAACTGGAAAAATGGCGTTTTATATATTGGGAATTACTTAATCAAAATGAAAACAGGGTATTCGGGAAGTTATACTATAAAGAAGGGGACAAAGTTAATATCTGGTGGTGCATTTAAATGGTGCTCATCATTAACAAGCGTAACAATACCAAACAGCGTTAAAAGTATTGGTGAAAGTGCATTTGATAATTGCACATCATTAACAAGCGTAACAATACCAAGTAGCGTAACAAGTATTGGTAGTTATGCATTTTCTGGTTGCACATCATTAACAAGCATAACAATTGGAAATAGCGTAACATGGATTGGTGGTGGTGCGTTTTCTGCTTGCACATCATTAACAAGCATAACAATACCAAACAGCGTAACAAGTATTGGTAGTTATACATTTAGAAATTGCTATTCATTAACAAGCATAACAATACCTAATAGAGTAACCAGCATTGATTACGGTGCATTTTATGGTTGCAATAAAATTAAAGCCTTATATATTCCGAATAGCGTTGAAAAAATCGGTAGTTCCGCATTAGCAAACACTACATCTTTAACAGATTTGTATTACGGAGGCTCAAAAAGAAAATGGTATGACCAAGTTTATGTAACTTCTGATGATGATTTAAAATATGTTAATATTCATTTTGACGCTAAAGTTGTTACTAAAAATGCTAAAAAAGCGACATATTTTGCAAAAGGTTATACAGGTGATAAAGTTGTTGGAAGTATAGTTTTAGAAAAAGGCAAAGCAATTGCGCAGTTAAAACTCGCTACACCAAAATTTAGCGTTACCGCTGGCAAAAAGCTGTTTAAAGTAAAATACAACAAAGTAACGGGCGCTACAGGTTTTCAATTGCGTTACAAGTTAAACGGAAGTTGGACTACAAAGAATTTTGACACCAAAAAGTCGGTAACAAAAACAATCAACAAGCTTAAAAAAGGCAAAAATTACACAGTTCAAGTTCGTGCATTTGTAAAATCAGGCAAAAAAACCGCTTACAGCGGTTGGGCAAGCGCTAAAAAAGTTAAAATAAAATAGCACAAATTAAAAAACGCTTGAAGAGTTTTCTTCAAGCGTTTTTTTGTTATTTAATTGCGTTTATAAGTTCTTGTGTTTTATCGGTTTTTTCCCAAGTGAAATCATCATCTTGTCTGCCGAAGTGACCGTAATTAGAAGTTTTTGAGTAAATCGGTCTTCTCAAATTCAAATCACGAATAATTGCGGCAGGGCGTAAATCGAAAACTTTTGTAACTGCTTCAGCAATTTTTGTATCGTCATATTTTCCTGTGCCGAATGTGTCAACCGAAACCGAAACAGGTTTTGCAACGCCGATTGCATAAGCAAACTGAATTTCGCATTTATCGGCGAGACCTGCGGCAACAATGTTTTTAGCGACATATCTTGCCATATAAGCAGCAGAACGGTCAACTTTTGTCGGGTCTTTACCTGAAAAAGCACCGCCGCCGTGACGAGCGTAACCGCCATAAGTATCAACAATAATTTTTCTGCCTGTAAGGCCTGTATCGCCCTGAGGACCACCGATTACAAATCTGCCTGTTGGGTTGATGAAGTATTTTGTTTCATCATCAATCAAATCAGTAGGAATAACTGCATCAATAACCTTTGCTTTAATATCTTTTCTCAAAGTTTCGATGTCAACATCTGCAGTGTGTTGAGTTGAAACAACAATAGCATCAATTCTTTTTGGTTTATCGCTTTCATCATACTCAACAGTAACCTGTGTTTTACCGTCTGGGCACAAGTAATCTAAAACTCCGCTTTTTCTGACTTCGGTAAGTTTTAATGACAATTTGTGAGCATAGTAAATGGCGATTGGCATATAATCTTCGGTATCGTTGCAAGCGTAACCGAACATAATACCTTGGTCGCCTGCACCGAATTGGTTAAGTTCGTCTTTTTCGCCGCCTTTTAATTCAAAAGAATTATCAACGCCTAATGCAATATCAGGCGACTGCTTATCAAGCGAAACGCAAACTGCGCAAGTATTACCGTTAAAACCTGTTTTTTCGCTGTCATAGCCGATTTTAATAAGCGTATTTCTAACAACTGATGGAATATCAATTTGAGCAGTAGTTGTAATTTCGCCCATAACATTTACTACACCTGTTGTTGCAAAAGTTTCGCAAGCAACTCGTGAATTTGGGTCTTGCTCAAAAAGGGCATCTAATACAGCATCAGAAATGCTATCACAAACTTTGTCGGGATGTCCCTCTGTAACTGATTCGGAAGTGAATAATTTCTTCATTTTTTTGTCCTTTCTATTCAAAAATTCCGATAAATTCTCAAAGAAAAACCGCAAGTAGTTTTTGCTACCTGCGGAATAAGGCTAATTCTTACCTCATCTCGCAGAAAACTGCAGGACTTGGCACCTTAACTGCTTATCAGTCAGGTTGCCGTAGCATCACAGGGCCGTTCCCTCCGCCACTCTTGATAAGGAATTTATCTTTTAGTATTATATACCATTGACAAGAAATTGTCAATATTTATTTTTTAGTATAGAGCTCAAAAGTTGTGTCATTGAAGAATTTAAAGTAAATAAATACACAAATTACAACTACTATAATTGAGATTATTGCAATAATAATTGATTTTTTGTTAAATTTAAAGTTTTCTTCGTTGCTTGAAGTGCTGTAACCAGCAATTTTAAACGCTTTTTTGATTGGCTTATAAATAAGCAATGTAACAGCAGAGCAAAGAACAGCTTTAATTGCATTAAAAGGAAGCAAAAGCGGTAAAATCATTTCTTTTACTGCTTCAACAGGTGCGCCTGTGTAAATTGGTGTTATAACAAGATTAAGCGGAATCATAATTGCGGTCATAACAACAGAAGCTGAGATTAAAGCAAAAATGGCACCGCCCAAGGTCTTTTTGTATTTGTAGATAAAACCTGCGGTAAAAGCAAATGAAACACTTGCTAAAAAGTTCATTAAGCAACCCCAAATACCAGTATCGCTGATAGTAAACATTTCAAGCAAGCTTACTACTAAAGATGTTGCAATTGCTGAAACAGGTCCGAAAATCAAAGCACCGATTGCAAGAATTGTGTTTTTAAAGTCGAAAGTTAAAAACGATACTTTAATGTGAAAAGCAAATGTAAAAATGTATGCTAATGCACAGATTAAAGCCATAAACACGACTTTTTTAATGTTGTTTGTTTTGTTCATAAGAAACATCTCCTAAAAAATAATATTTTCTTTGAAACAAAAAATAAGACCTCAATGCAAAAAAACATTGAGGCGCAAAAATAGATTAACTTATTTTTCTTTTTCCATCCGGACTTTAACCGTCGGCTGCGGAATCTAACCGCAATCAGCCTGAAAACAGGGTAGAGGGCTTGTAGGTTTTACCTCATTACCTCCGGTGGAGAATTTCACTCCGCCTCAAAGATTATTAGTATTATATTACAATTGTTTTTATTTGTCAATAGAACAAATAAAAATATCG
>CACZIY010000097.1 GCA_902781345.1 Oscillospiraceae bacterium
CCAAAAGCCGCCTGATACCCATTCAAATTTTCAATTTTGTTTTTCTTTATTTTAGGGCAAAAAACTTTGCTTGCAACCTTAAAAGCATCGCTTCCCGAAATCCTTACAATTCCAATTCCGCCAACGCCGTTTGCAGTGCAAATTGCCGCAATAGTATCAGACAAACTCAAAATCCCTTTCTTATATGTATAATTATAATTATTATACTATATTTTTCAAAAAAACTCAACCGATAT
This sequence comes from Oscillospiraceae bacterium, assembly GCA_902781345.1. Classification (GTDB taxonomy): domain Bacteria; phylum Bacillota; class Clostridia; order Oscillospirales; family Acutalibacteraceae; genus RUG11462. The sequence goes on from CACZIY010000097.1 coordinate 237, forward strand.
TTTGAAAAAAACGCAAATTACTGCAATTTATACTGATTTTTGCAGAACTATTTTAATAAAACAGTTGAATAGCCGTTAAAAAAGTGCTATTATTGTTAATATGAATAATAAATTAAAAGGAATTTTACTGATTTTAGGGGCGGCAGCAGGTTTTGCTTTTATGAATTTATTTGTAAAACTTTCGGGCGATTTACCGACATTTCAAAAAGCGTTTTTCAGAAACTTGGTCGCTTGCCTTATTGCAAGTATCGCAATAATTAAAAACCCACATATTGTAAAAACCGCAAAAGGTAATTTTGGCGGAATTTTAGCACGCTCAATTTTTGGACTTTCAGGTGTAGTTTTAAACTTTTACGCAATCAGCGGTTTAAATATTGCCGATGCGAGCTTGTTAAATAAGCTTTCACCGTTTTTCGCTATGATTTTCTCAATATTTTTGTTAAAAGAAAAGGTAAGAAAAGCAGAATGGGCGATAGTAGCACTCGCATTTTTTGGTGCAATTTTTGTAATAAAACCGTCTTTTTCTTACTCGGTTTTGCCTGCTGTTGCAGGCTTTTTCAGCGGAATGTTTGCAGGACTTGCTTACACCTTTGTCAGAAAGGTTACCAAAAACGGTGTTGCAGGCTCAATGGTAGTTTTCTCATTTTCCGCAATTTCTACTGTGATTTTACTGCCGTTTTTTATAATGGGGTATAAGCCTATGACGCACAAGCAATTATTCTTTTTGATAATGGCAGGTGTTTCGGCGGCAGTTGGTCAGTATTTTATAACGTTCGCTTACAAATTCGCTCCTGCAAAAGAGATTTCGGTTTTCGACTATACTCAGGTAATTTTTGCAACGCTTTTGGGCTTGCTTATTTTGGGCGAAGCGGTCGATTATTTAAGCTTTTTCGGCTATTTCATAATCTTTGCAGCCGCAGTTTTGCGTTGGCGCTATAACCTTAAAAAAGATTAAGTTGTTTTTGCGACTGATTTGTGTTATAATTTTTATATAAATTTAAGGAGAAAATGCATTATGGATTTAAAAGAAAAAGCACTTCAAAAGCACTATGAATGGAAAGGCAAAATCGAGGTAAACTCTCGCACAAAGGTGGAAAATTCCGAAGATTTATCTTTGGCTTACACCCCTGGTGTTGCTGAACCTTGCCTTGTAATTAATAAAGATATTAATAAGTCTTATGAGCTTACTTGTCGCAGTAATCTGGTAGCGGTTATTACCGATGGTACTGCGGTTTTAGGTCTTGGCGATATAGGCCCTGAGGCTGGTATGCCTGTTATGGAAGGCAAATGTGTTTTGTTCAAAGAATTTGCCGATGTTGATGCATTTCCGCTTTGCGTAAAATCAAAAGATGTTGACGAAATTGTAGATACTATTTATAATATTTCAGGCTCATTCGGCGGAATAAATCTTGAAGATATTTCAGCGCCGAGATGCTTTGAAATCGAGAAAAAATTAAAGGAAAAATGTGATATTCCTGTTTTTCACGATGACCAGCACGGTACCGCAATTGTTGTTGCCGCTGCTATGATTAACGCACTCAAGGTTGTTAATAAGCAGATTGATAAAATCAAGGTTGTTATCAACGGAGCAGGCTCGGCAGGTACTGCAATCGGCTTGCACCTTATGAAAATGGGTGTTAAAAATCTTATAATGGTTGATAAATTCGGTATTATTTGCGATGGCGATGAAAGCTTGTCGCCAGCTCATAAAGAGCTTGCAAAAATCACTAACCCTCAAAAGCAAAAAGGTGTTCTTGCGGACGCTTTAAAGGGTGCAGATGTGTTTATCGGCGTGTCAGCGCCAAACATTGTTTCACCTGAAATGATTCAGTCTATGGCTGACGGTGCTATTACTTTTCCAATGGCAAATCCTGTTCCTGAAATTATGCCAGACCTTGCTGAAAAAGCAGGTGCAGCAGTTGTCGGCACAGGTAGAAGCGATTTTAAAAATCAAATCAATAATGTGCTTGCATTCCCTGGGATTTTCAGAGGTGCGCTTGATGTAAGAGCAAGCGATATTAACGAGGAAATGAAAGTTGCCGCTTCAAAGGCGATTGCTTCGTTGATTTCTGATGATGAGTTGTCGGCTGATTACATTATTCCAAAAGCTTTTGATAAAAGGGTTGGTAAAGCGGTAGCTCAAGCAGTAGCTCAGGCCGCTAAGGACTCAGGTGTAGCAAGAATATAATTTAGTAAAAACAAAAAAGCACCCAAAAGGGTGCTTTTTAATTTTGCTTTTATTTAAAATATTCAACAGCGGATTTGAACATTTTGATGTCATATTCGCCAGGAACATTTTTGTAAAGACCGCTGCCGATACGCTCGGAATGTCCCATTTTACCGAATACTCTACCGTCAGGCGAGGTAATGCCCTCAATCGCCATAACAGAATCATTCGGGTTAAATGCTACCGCATTGGTTGCGTTGCCGTCAAGGTCAACATATTGAGTTGCGATTTGACCGTTTTCAGCCAACTGCTTAACAAGCTCAACGCTTGCCAAAAATCTACCCTCACCATGTGAAATCGGCACATTGTAAATGTCGCCGACATTGGTATTTTTAAGCCAAGGCGATTTGTTAGAAGCAACTCTTGTTCTTACAATTTTCGACTGGTGTCGACTGATTGTGTTAAAGGTAAGTGTCGGGCTGTTTTCGTCAGTATCAATAATTTTACCAAACGGTACAAGACCGAGCTTGATAAGCGCTTGGAAACCGTTGCAAATACCGCACATAAGACCATCACGATTATCGAGCAAGTCGCTTACGCCCTCTTTAATTTCAGCGTTTCTGAAAAATGCTGTAATAAATTTACCGCTACCGTCTGGCTCATCACCGCCTGAAAAACCGCCAGGAATAAATATCATTTGCGATTCTTTTAGTTTTTCGCTGAATTCTTTAATGCTGTTTTTAATTCCTTCAGAAGAAAGGTTATTGATAACAACTATTTCAGGTGTTGCGCCTGCGTCAGCAACTGCTTTTGCACTGTCATACTCGCAGTTTGTACCAGGGAAAGCAGGTATCAAAATCTTAGGCTTTGCAACCTTAATTGCAGGAGAAACACGAGAAGAAACAATATAAGAATAGTTTTCGTAATTTTTAACATTCTTATCGATATTGCAGTTGTAAACATCTTCTAATTTATCTTCATAATATTTTTCTAAGCAATTCAAGCAAACAGCGTTGTTTTTGTAGTAAATTCGCTTGTTTTCGACAATTTCACCGACTAAAATACCGTCTGTTACATCAGGCGAAACCTCTAACAAAAATGCACCGTAGTTGTAGCCGAAAATATCATTGATTGAAAGGTCATCGCTATATTTAAAGCCAACGCCATTACCAAAAGCCATTTTCATAACCGCTTCGGCAATACCGCCTAAAGTCGGGGTATAGCAAGAAACGCATTTACCCAATCTTATAAGTGAAGTAACCTTTTCAAAAGTTTTAAGCAAAGACTCGGTTTCAGGTAAACCGTTTTGGTCGAATTCAGGTTTAATAAGCACAACTTTGTTGCCAACCTTTTTAAATTCAGGCGAAACAACATCTTTAACCTTGCCTGTTGTTACAGCGAAAGAAACAAGTGTCGGCGGAACATCTAAATCTTCAAAACTACCGCTCATTGAGTCTTTACCGCCGATTGAGCCGATACCGAGATTCATTTGTGCTTTAAATGCACCGAGTAATGCTGAAAGCGGCTTGCCCCAGCGTTTTTCATCTTTTCTCGGCGATTCAAAATACTCTTGGAATGTTAAATAAACATCTTTAAACTCGGCACCCGAAGCGATAAGTTTACAAACTGATTCAACTACTGCAAGATAAGCACCGTGATATGGGCTTTTTTCGGTTATAAACGGGTTATAGCCCCAAGCCATAAACGAGCAATCATCAGTATGCTTTTTCTCAACCGAGATTTTTTGCACCATACTTTGAATAGGTGTTAACTGGTTTTTACCGCCAAACGGCATTAATACCGTACCTGCACCGATAGTTGAGTCAAAACGCTCTGAAAGACCGCGTTTTGAGCAAACATTCAAATCGCTTGCTAATTCTTTATAGTTTTCAAGAAAATCATCTTTAACTTCTTTTTCAAAAGACTTCGGTGTTTCAGGTGCGATTGAAATATGCTTAGCAGCACCGTTTGAGTTTAAGAATTCACGGCTTATATCAACGATTTTTTGACCGTTCCAATTCATAACAAGTCGTGGATTTTCTTTTACAACTGCAACAGCAACTGCATTAAGATTCTCTTTATTGGCAAGGGTTAAAAATTCTTCAACATTTTCCTTTTCAACTACAACCGCCATTCTTTCTTGAGATTCTGAAATAGCAAGCTCAGTTCCGTCAAGACCCTCATATTTTTTAGGTACAGCGTTAAGGTTGATTTCAAGACCGTCAGCCAATTCACCTATAGCAACCGAAACACCGCCTGCACCGAAGTCGTTACAACGCTTAATCATTCGGCAAACAGTTTTATTTCTGAATAATCTTTGTAATTTTCTTTCTTCGGGTGCGTTACCTTTTTGTACTTGTGCGCCACAAGTTTCAACCGATTTTGAATCGTGCGCCATTGAAGAACCTGTAGCACCGCCGATACCGTCTCTACCTGTAGCACCGCCTAAAAGTATTACAACATCGCCGTCTTCTGGGCGTTCTCGTCTAACATTTTCAGCAGGAGCGGCAGCGATAACTGCACCGATTTCCATACGCTTTGCAGCGTAACCTTTATGATAAATTTCATCAACAATACCTGTTGCAAGACCGATTTGGTTACCGTAAGAAGAATAGCCAGCCGCTGCGGTTGTAACAATTTTTCTTTGTGGCAATTTGCCCTCAATTGTTTCGCTGACAGGAACTGTCGGGTCAGCGGCACCTGTAACACGCATTGCACCGTAAACATAAGAACGACCTGAAAGCGGGTCACGAATAGCACCGCCGATACAAGTAGCTGCACCGCCGAAAGGCTCGATTTCAGTTGGGTGGTTGTGTGTTTCATTTTTGAAAAGAAGCAACCAGTCTTCTTTTTTACCGTCAACATCAATTTGAATTTTAACAGTACAAGCGTTGATTTCTTCCGATTCATCTAACTTTTCAAGCTTGCCTTGTTTTTTAAGACTTCTTAC
>CACZIY010000098.1 GCA_902781345.1 Oscillospiraceae bacterium
AATATTTTTCACTCTTTCACGCTCCTCTTGTAATGATAATTCCAACGACAAACAAACAAGTCGCTGTAAGTGATTTAATCAGCATTTTTGAACTGTTGTATTCTCAGCAACTGCTGAATCGCTTACTGTTTTATCACGCGTGATTCTGTCTATGTATTTGCACAATTTTATAATTGTGCTATCGACTGATTCTAATGTTACTTCTCCATTAACTGAAATCAGCATATTAAGCACTCCTTTCCGCTCCGACAGCTTTAAATAATTGTTTTATCAAAGAAGCTGTTTGAATTATATCTGTTCCGTGCGCATAAGCTTTAAGCCTTGCGCACGGAATATTATATGTCCATCTGCCTGAATCACTCTGAACTGCCGAGCCAATCGGCAGTTTCTGTTTCTTGAGACCTTCATAAACAAAATTGAGAGCAACTCCAAGATACTTTGCCGCCACAGTTGGCGGCACATCGGTATATTCCTGACCTGTCTTGGGATTTATGAGTATTTCATCAATAACGAATGAACTTTCCATTTTTTCTCACCTCTTTTAATGTATAAATCAAAGCAATGATTTTAAACACAATTCCGATTGCTCCGAGAAAATATACTGCAAATATATTTCTGCATCTTAAATCCTACTTAAATCTTATCGTCTTGTCGGCGGTATCTTTTCCAGTACTTATCAATGATGATTTTCTGAAAATCTTTATTTTTGCGGTCATTGTCCGACATAGCACGCTTCAAGCATTCTTCTTTGTTAGTATCAATATGAATAAGTTTCGCTCCTAACCGATCTGATAACGCTATTCTGTTAGTTTCCTCAGGTAGCGCAGATACAACCCATATGTTTTTACATTCTATACTTTCGCCTGAAATTAAATCATAAAGAAAATCTCTGATTTTAATAGAAACACTTGAAATAGTATTTGTACTTTCCGATTTTGGAAGAAAACTTATTGCTCTCTTGATATAGTCTAAATCTACAACTATATCTCCGTATTCGTAATGTTCCTTTATATAGGTACTTTTACCTGCTCCGGGACTTCCCCACACAATAAAAACATTGCTGGGTTTGTATTCTCCATTGTCAGTAAAATACATTTTTATCATTCCTTTCGTTAAGCTGCCGAGCCAATCGGCAGTTTCTGTTTCTTGAGACCTTCATAAACAAAATTGAGAGCAACTCCGAGATACTTTGCCGCCACGGTTGCTGGCACATCGGTATATTCCTGACCTGTCTTGGGATTTATGAGTATTTCATCAATAACGAATGAACTTTCCATTTTTTCTCACCTCCTTGCGGCTATCTGAGTTATGCTGATTTTTGATGTGAACCCAGGAGAAACGCAGTTGCAGCTATAATAGCTTTTTCTTTTTGTTCCTTAGTTGCGTTTTTCAAAAGTTCCTCATACAAACATTTAACGTCTTGACGTTCTGTTTCTCTTTTGATTGTTTTGTCCATACAGTTCATAATTTCACCTCCTTGTTGGTCTGTGTGTCCATTATAAATCTAAATTTGCGGTTTGTCAATCCCTATTTTAGATAAAATGTTTTATTATAAGGGTTGACAAGCCACTTTAATTAATATATAATGTAGAAAACGAGGTGATAAAATTGAATATAAGCGAGCGTTTTAAGGCTCTACGAAAAGCAAAAAAACTCTCGCAACAGAGTTTTGGAGAGCATGTGGGAGTTTCAAGAAGTGTTATTAAAAATATTGAGAATGAACTTGTTGAACCTAAAGATTTGCTTATTAAACAGATTTGTAAAGAGTATCACGTAAATTATTTGTGGCTCACAAAAGGTGCAGGGGAAATGTTCTCAGATGATGAAGATTACATACTTGACGAGCTGTCAGAAGAATTTAATCTTGATGAGCTCGACAAACAAATTATTGAAGCATATCTGAAATTAAGTCACGATGAAAAGATGGTATTTAAAAACTTTCTTAAGCAAATCTTTGATAAAAAATAAAAAAGAGGTGATTAATCACCTCTCACAAAAATTCGATTTACTAATGTATAAATCTTTTTGAGCATTTTTTCATTTTCGATTTTATTTAGCAATTCAATTATGTATTTTCTGTAATTATACACGGTTTCAACTTCTTTCGTTTAAATTTTAATTGTATTATATATCCTTTTTTGTTCGATTTTCAATCGAACGGTATAATTAGCGGACTTGCAGGGATAATTAGTTGAATTTTGCGTATAAAACGTCACATTCGATATACAATAATCTTATGAATATTGCTTTTTGTGACGATGATAAACAGTGCTTAAAACGTTTAACACGTTTGGCAAAAGATATAATAGATAAAAACAATGTCTATGATTTTTCGTTTAATTACTTTGAGTATGATAACCCAATGCTATTTTTAGAAGAGCACAAAGAAAAGAAATTCGACGCTGTGTTTTTAGATATTGAAATGCCGCTAATAAACGGACTAATAGTCGGTGATGAGGCTTTTAAAATAAATCATGATATTTTTATTTTTTACACAACCAGCTTCAGTAACTATGCGGTTTCAACGATAAAGCATAGAGTTTATAGATTCATAGATAAAGGAGATAAGATTGAATTAGAAGAATCTATTAAACAAATGCTTAATGATATTGCTCTTTTTAAATCAAATTATATTTTTTCATACGACAAAGAAAAATTTATAATTCCTGCACAGCAAATTTTATATTTTGAAAAAAGACACAATGTAGTTGACATAATCACTGAGAAAGAAACATTTATTCAGCGAATTTCAATGAAAGAGCTTGAGCAAAATTTATCTAACATTAAATTTTTTTGCAGATGTCATTCAGCGTATATTGTTAATCTCAGAAATATAAAAAAGTTTACAGATAAATATATTATAATGAATAATGATGCTCAGATTAGTGTAAGCAAAAAATATCATGCAAATTTAATTCGTAAATTAGCTTTGATTTTTTAAGTCTAATTCTATTTTATAAACAAAAAAGCCCTCTATCGTAGTTGCCGCTACGATAGAGGAACAAAAAATGTGAGAAGATAACGACTCCTCAAATATAATTTTAATATACGTGATATATTTTGTCAATATATCACAAATGAGGAGGAAATGTTTTGAACAAAAGTAAAAAATTCATTGTAGGCATTATATTGTCTGTACTTGGCATTGTTGGAGCAATTGCCGCATTTGCTCAAGGTATTGTATCAACCGGTTTTGCTTGTTTGCTGTTTTTAGTGGCAGGTGTTGTGCTTTTTATCCTTGACAAGAAATTACCACGAAAAGAAAATGGTGCGCCTATACAATCAAATGCCGGACAAAACCAACCTGCAACCAAAGGTACACATTCCAAAAAATTTAAAATTGCAGGTGTTACATATGATAATAGGCAAGAACATCTTGCTAAACTTATGCAACAAAAGCTCAGCGGTCAAGTAATCAATGTTGAACTTCACGAGTACGAATATGAAAATCAACCTGCAATTAAAGTTATTGCAAATGGTCTTGATATTGGTTCTTTACATTCAGAAGATGCCTTGTTTATCAAAGAAAATCAAGGCAGAGTCAAAGCAATCAAAGATTTGTATATTTCTTCTTTTGACGATGAAAAAACAAAAGAAACTATATACTATGCAAGATTGACTTTAACTATAGAAAATAAAAATTAAAATAAAAAATCCGTCCTACCTTACGCCAATAGGGACAGGACGGAAACCACTACACATTCGGGTGCAATGGTACTTTTAATCAGCAATAATATTGTACCATATCTCGTTAAAATTTACAATATTTTAACGAGATTTTTGCACCCTTTTTTAAGGAGTAAAAAGGTGAAGTGCATAAATAAACGATGTAATCGTGAGTTACAGAACGACTTTATATATTGTCCTTACTGCGGTAAGAGTCAGACCGACAGCGTGAAAAAAAACAGACGACGAACAAAAGGCACAGGCAGTATTTACATACGCAAAGATAATAAATCAAAACCTTATGCCGCTGCAAGCTCTGTCACAGGCAAGCAAGTTTATCTTGGCAGTTTTGCAACGAAAAAAGAGGCAGCAAATGCCCTGCAAGAGTATGAATACAACCCTGTTAGCTGCTATAATATAACACTTGAACAATTGCACAGTAAATGGCTCAAAACAAAAGCATACGAAAGGCTCGGTAAGAGCGTTAAAAGCAACTATACAGCCGCTTGGATAAAACTTGAACCGCTTTACAAGCGAAAATTTAGGGATTTGAGGACTTCGGACTATCAGTATATTATAGATTATTATGATAATCCACACCACGAAGTCGGCGCAGGCGGTAAGCTGAAATATCTTTTGCCTAATGGCAAGGGTACTTATAAAGTTACTGACACGCCTAAAATATGCCAGGGCTTAGGATACTCCGCACTACATAAGATTAAATGCTTAGTTACGAGTCTTTACAATTTTGCAATGCAAGAAGACATTGTAAACAAAGACTACGGCACATTTATTGAACTGCCCGAACCCGAAGAGGTAAACGCCACACGCTTTACCGATGTACAGTTAGAACTTATCAGACAAAACATAGGCAAAGTGCCTTATGCTGATTATGTTTATATTATGTGCTATCTCAATTTTAGAGTTACCGAGTTTCTTTCGCTCACTACCGAGCAATACCATGTCAGCAAGCAAGGTATACATTACTTTGTTGCAGGTATTAAAACTGATGCAGGTAAAAATCGTATTATACCAATTCATCCAAAAATTTTAAAATTGATAGAGAACTGCATAAACAACAAAGGTGAAACGATTTTTTGCAGAATCCACGAGGGTTCAGAGATTGGAAAATCTATGAATAAAGACTATTTTTTAAAATTCGCTTTTCGTCCGGCAATGCTGGCTCTCGGGTTAGGTGACGAATTTACTCCGCATTCCTGCCGCAGAACTTTTTCAACGAGAATGTCTGCCGCAGGAGCAAGAGAAGAAGATATTATCGCACTTATGGGCCACACAGATTACAAAGTCGATATTGATCACTACATCATACAAGAAGTTGACACTCTCTACAACGCAATCAAATTGCTGGCATAAAACAAGCCGTCCGAAATATAATCGGACGGCTTTTGTAGTGTAAAAAATGTAGTTTATTTGTAGTATAAGAGACTAAAAAGCATAAAAAGAGATAAATATTTTTGAAAACAAAAAATGTTATTGATAAAGCAAAAAGCCAGTAAACAAGCCGTTATTGGCTTACTTACTGACTTTTTCATGGCTCCCCCAACTGGGCTCGAACCAGTGACATCATGATTAACAGTCATGCGCTCTACCGACTGAGCTATGGAGGAAAATATAGCAAAACACCCCAAAG
>CACZIY010000099.1 GCA_902781345.1 Oscillospiraceae bacterium
TTAGGCGACTAAAGGGTGGTTTCACACAAACAAATTTTTATTGACAAAAAACACCTAAAACACTATAATTAAATCAGCAAAATTTAGCGAGGTGTTTTTTGAAACTAATAAGATAAAAAACTACGCTAATAAAGTAGAGGTATTAAAACGGTTTAAAATCAAAAAAGACCATTCAAAATGAATGGTCTTTTATATTTCTTTTTTTAACCAACGCTGTCGGCTATATTGCTGTCAGGAATATTAATTCGCTCAATATCAGCGCCAAGGGCAGTGAATTTTTCAACATAATCCTCATAGCCTCTGTCGATTAAATGAATATTCTCAATTTGTGTTGTACCGTCAGCAATAAGTCCTGCGATAATAAGCGCTGCGCCTGCTCTGAGGTCATCAGCCTTAACAGGTGCGCTTTTCAATTTATCAACGCCCTCAATTACGGCAACTTTACCGTCAACCTTGATTTTAGCGCCCATTCTATCAAGATAATTTACATACTTAAATCTCGAATCCCAAACTGCTTCTGTTACCATTGAGGTACCGTTTGCAATAGATAACAATGTTACCATTTGCGGTTGCATATCAGTAGGGAAACCAGGGTGAGGCTGAGTTTTAATGTTGCACTTGCGAAGCTCGCCCTTGCGATAAACCCGAACAAACTCATCGCCCTCTTCAACAGTTGCGCCCGCTTCAATAAGCTTTGCCGAAATCGACTCCAAATGCTTAGGAATAACATTTTTAATCTTAACATCGCCACCGGTTGCGGCTGCGGCAACCATATAAGTACCTGCTTCAATCTGGTCAGGAATAATCGAATAAGTAGTTGAGCCTAAATGGCTTACGCCCGAAATTTTCAAAACATCAGTACCAGCACCCTTAATGTCAGCGCCCATTGAGTTCAAAAAGTTCGCCAAATCAACTATATGCGGCTCTTTTGCTGCATTTTCAATAATAGTTCTGCCTCTTGCTTTACAAGCAGCAAGCATAATATTAATTGTAGCACCAACCGAAACTGTATCAAGATAAATGCTTGTGCCGACCAATCTATCAGCCTTTAAATCAAGCATACCGTCATCTTTTTCAACATCTGCACCAAGTGCTGCAAAGCCTTTTTCGTGCAAATCAAGCGGTCTTGCACAAAAATCACAACCGCCAGGAAGTGCAACCTTTGCCTTTTTAAATCTACCAAGCATTGCGCCCATAAAGTAACTCGAAGCACGAGTTTTTCTTGTCATTTCATAAGGTACAATATGAGTGTTAACACCTGTAGGGTCAATTTCAACAGTAGATTTATTAACATATTTAACCGAAGCACCAAGCCCTTTTAACATTTGCAAAAGAACAGTAACATCGGCAATATTCGGAATATTTTCAATTCTGCAAATCCCATCACTAAGAAGCGCAGCCGGTATAATTGCAACAGCGGCATTTTTTGCACCGCTTATATAAACCTTGCCTTTTAGCGGGGTTCCACCTTTAACAAAAAGTTTTTCCAAAATTTCACCTCAAAATTTATATATAAAAAAGAGAAATAATCATTTTTAAAACTGCAAAAAAATCGCATAAATACAGGGGATTATGCGAAATTTATTGAGTTATTTTTATTTTTACCCACTAATTATAACACATTTTTTTAAAAAAATCCACAATATATTGATATTTTTTTAAATTTTTTTCTATTGCAATTGTTTTTCAATTGTGTTATATTGAAACTATAAAAATTTTTGAGGGTAAAAATATGGTAATTTACAACGCAAAGATTAATAATCGTTTATGTAGCATAACCATAAAAAACAACAAAATCGAAAGTATCGGTGAAAATGTCGAAAATGGCGATTTTGACGCACAAGGAAATATAGTAATTCCAGGTTTAATTGATGTTCATACTCACGGTATCGGCGGAGTTGACACAATGGATTGTGATTTTTTATCACTTTGCAAACTTTACGCTAAAAACGGCACTACCAGCGTTTTGCCGACTACTATGACTTTGGGTATTGATGAGTTAAAAAAAGTTTGCGAAACAAAGTCGGACTTTGAAGGTGCAAATATTTTAGGTATTCATTTAGAGGGACCTTATATTTCCGAAAAGAAAAAAGGCGCTCAAAATGAAAAATTTATCAAAAACCCTTCAGTAGAAGAATTTTCTGAGTTTAAAAATGTAAAAATGATTACAGTTGCACCTGAAAAAGAGGGTAGCGTTGAGTTTATTAAAGAGGTTTCAAAAAACTGCGTTGTTTCGCTCGGTCATACCGCTTGCGACTACAAAACCGCCGATAAAGCGATAAAATGTGGTGCTAATTGCGTAACCCACCTTTTTAATGCAATGCCACCTTTGCATCACAGAGATACTTCGCTAATCGGTGCAGCGGTTGATAACAATATTTATGCGCAGGTTATTTGCGACGGCTTGCATATTTGCGAGTCGATGATAAAAATTGCTTTTAAGCTTTTTTCAAGTAAAAAAATAGTTTTTATTAGCGACAGCTTAAGCTGTGCTTCTTTGCCTGACGGCAAATATCGCTCAGGCGGTCTTGATGTTTATTTGAAAAACGGTGAAGCAAGGCTTGAAGACGGCACATTGGCAGGCAGTTCGGTTTGCTTGTGGCAATGCGTGAAAAAAGCGGTTGAATTCGGAATTCCTTTTGAGACCGCAGTAAAATGTGCAAGCGAAAATCCTGCAAAGCTTTTGGGTGTTAAAAAAGGCAAAATCAAATCAGGCTATGACGCTGATTTGCTTATAATAGACGATAACTACGATATTAAAAATGTAATTATCGGCGGTAAAATCTTTAAATAGGGGAAAAATTATGGATTATAAACATTTAGGTTTAATGCTCGACTGTTCGAGAAATGCGGTTTTAAAACCGCAAAAGGTCAAGGAATATATTGACTTATCAAAACGCCTTGATTTCAACACATTAATGCTTTATACTGAGGACACTTTTGAAGTGAACAATCAGCCATATTTTGGCTATTTGCGAGGCAGGTATTCAAAGCAAGAATTAAAGGATATGGACGCTTATGCAACCAGTAAAGGCGTTGAATTAATTCCTTGTATTCAAACACTCGCTCACTTAAACGCAATTGTTCGTTGGAAAGAATATGAGCCTTACACCGATGTAAACGATATTTTGTTAGTAGGTGATGAACGCACCTATAAGCTTATTGAAGATATTTTTGCAACACTTGAGGAGTGCTTTACTTCAAGAACTGTCAATATTGGTATGGACGAAGCACACATGGTAGGTCTTGGAAAATATCTTGACCAGCACGGTTATAAAAATCGCTTTGATATTTTGCTTACTCACTTGCAAAAGGTTGTTGAAATTGCGAAAAAACACGGTTTCAAGCCTATTATGTGGTCGGATATGTTTTTCCGTCTTGCGACAGGCGGAAGTTATTACGCCGAAGATATAACCTTTGAAAAAAGCATTATTGAAAAAGTGCCAAAAGAGGTTGGACTTATTTATTGGGAGTATTCATCAACTGATGTTAAGCGTTATGACAATATGTTTAAAGCGCATAAACAGTTTAATAACGAAACTTGGTTTGCAGGCGGTCTTTGGTGCTGGAACGGTTTTGCACCACGCAACGCTTTTTCAATCGAAGTGTTAAAAGCGGTAGTGCCTGCAATTGAGAAAAATAACACTCAAAATGTAATCTTTACACTTTGGGGTGATGACGGCAAAGAGTGTTCAAATTTTGCTGTTTTGCCTTCACTTTACTATGCTTCTTGTGTTTTAAAAGGCATTAATGACGAAAACAAAATCAAAGCGGGATTTGAAAAAGAATTTGGCATTAAATTTGATGATTTTATGTTGCTTGATTTGCCAAAAACAATTGATGATAAACCTGCAAACAACTCTAACCGTGAAAAATTTATGTTCTATAACGATTGCTTCTGCGGAATATTTGATTGTATTGTTTCTGACGGCTTTACACCTCGATATGTTGAGTGTGCTGAAAAATTAGCAAAATTTTGCGATAATAAAGATTATGGCTATTTATTCAGACATTACAAAGCGTTTTGCGAATTTTTACAAGTTAAATATACAATAGGCAAAAGAACAAGAAAAGCTTATCGTGAAAACGATTTGAAAACGCTGAGAAGCTTAGCCGAAAATGAGTATTCACAAATGCTTATAAAGCTTGATGAATTCTTTGAAGCGTTTAAGGAATTATGGTTTTTGGAGAACAAGCCTTTCGGCTTTGATGTTCAGGAAATAAGAATAGGCGGTCTTTTAAAACGAATTGAAGACTGCAAGCAAAGACTTTTAGATTATTGCAACAAAAAAATTGAGATAATCGAAGAACTCCAAGAAGATATTTTACCTGAATTCAGCGATGAATATTCCTATTTTAACCAATGGGCGAGAAATGTTACTGTTAATGTAATTTCTCACGGGGTATAAAAATAACCCTCTGTGAATTTTCACAGAGGGTTTTAAGTTTCTTTTAAATATTTTCAAGACTGTTTGCTAAAAATGCCTTTGTTTTTTCAGATTGCGGATTGCCAAAGACTTGTTCTGGCGGTCCCATTTCTTCAACAACGCCGTCAGCCATAAAAATAACCTTATCGGCAACTGAGCGAGCAAAATTCATTTCGTGGGTAACAACAATCATTGTTCTATCGTTTCCCTTTAAACCCTTAATTACCTTTAAAACTTCGCCTGTAAGCTCAGGGTCGAGCGCACTTGTAGGCTCATCAAAACAAAGAATATCAGGCTGCATTGCAAGCGCTCTTGCAATTGCAACACGCTGTTGTTGACCGCCCGAAAGCTGACAAGGGTAAAAATCACGCTTGTCAGAAAGACCTACGGTTTCGAGCAATTCTTCACCGAATTTTTCGATTTCTTCAACGCTTTTTTTATTAGTTTCAATACCGTTTTTAAGCGCAAGTTTTGGTGCGAGCGTAACATTTTCAAAAGCGGTATATTGCGGAAAAAGGTTGAAATTTTGAAAAACCATACCAAAATGCAAGCGGTTTTGACGCATAATTTTATCGGTTAATTTTATACTTTTATCAAAAACAGTTTTACCGTTTACAATAATGCTGCCTGAGGTTGCAGTTTCAAGAAAATTTAAGCAACGAAGCAGCGTTGTTTTACCAGAGCCTGATGAGCCGATTATAGCTAAAACCTCGCCTTTTTCAAGCGAAAAACTTATATCTTTTAATACTTCAGTTTTACCGAAAACTTTTTCAATATTTTTAACTTCTAAAATTGCCATAATCTTAACTCCTGAAATAACTTAATTTCTTTTCGCAAAAAGCAAGGTAATAAATACCTGTAAAGAACAAAGGCCAAACAATACCTGAAATACCTTTATAACCGGTTAAAAACTGTTCGCCGACATAAATTACTTCAATAAATCCAATGACTCTTGCAAGTGAAGTATCTTTTACAAGCGTAATAATTTCGTTAGACATAGGTGGAACAATTCGCTTAATCATTTGTAAAAGTTTAATTTTAAAGAAAATTTGGCTTTTTGAAAGACCTAAAACCTGTCCTGCCTCTTGCTGACCTTGAGGTACACCTTGAATACCACCTCTGAAAATTTCAGAAAAATAGCAAGCATAATTAATTATAAAGGCTACACATGTTGCGATTAACATTCCAACTTCATCTTGTCCCCAAATATTCTCTTGTAAAATAATGCCCGGTCCGTAGTAAATAATCAAAAGTTGGAGCATAAGCGGGGTGCCGCGAATAATCCAAACAAAAGTTTTGGTTACAGCAAAAAGCGGTTTAAACTTTGACATTGAGCCGAACGAAATAATAAGTCCTAATGGTAAAGCACCTAAAAGCGTTACTATAAAAATTGTAAGAGTTTGTATAAAACCCTCATTAAGCGCTTCAAAAACATCAGGAAATTGTTCCAAAAATGCGTTCATAAATTTTAATAATCCTTTCTACTAACAAGGCGAAAACAGAGAGCAAAATAAATTTACTCTCTGCTTGAAATTTAATTGTTAAAACTTATTTAATTAAAGCGGCTTGAATTTTGTAAGTTTCAGCAATTTTTTGCATTGAGCCGTCTTTTGTTGCGTTTTTGAAAAAGTCGTTGATTTTTGCAACTAAATCAGAACCTTTTCTAAAACCTACGCCGTATTTTTCATCGTTAAGTGCTACGGTATATGTAAGTTTTTCAAAACTTGTGCCTTTTCCAATCATAGCTGCAGCCATAAGTGAGTCGATAATAGCGGCGTCTGAAGTACCTGCGGCAACTTCCATTACAGCAGTTGACTGTTTGCTAACACCTTTGTAATTAAAGCCATTTTCTTTTGCTACATTTTCGCCTGCAGAGCCGTTTTCAACTGCAAATTTAAGCTTTTTGCAGTCAGCGGCAGTTTTATATTTGTCGGCTTTATCTTTAGGTACAACTACAACTTGTGCGTTGTTGCAGTAAGCATTTGAACAATCCATAGTAGTTGTAACTTCATCTGTTAAAGTCATACCGTTCCAAACACAATCAATATTTTTGCTATTAATTTCCATTACTTTGTTTTTCCAGTTAATAACAACAAATTTTGCTTTAACGCCGATGCTTTTAGCAAATTCTTTAGCCATATCAGCATCAAAACCAACCCATTCGTCAGAGCCTTTTTCTTTGTAATCCATAGGCGCAAAGTCAGTAATACCAACTACTAATGTGCCTTTTTCTTTAACATAATCTAAATCAGATTTTTTTGATTCCTCTTTTGAAGAACCGCAAGCGCAAAGGCTTAACACTAATGTGAGTGCCATTAAAAATGCAATTAACTTTTTCATAAAAAATACCTCTTTCTGTTTTTTAAAACATTTTATTGCTTTACCATAGTAACACAGTAAAGAGAATTTGTCAACAGTTTTTAACAAAATAATTAAATATATCTTGATTTTTATTTATTTTTATTTTATAATTTCTACAAATAAGTAAGTTTTAAAGGAAGAAAATATGACATTAAAGGATTTAAAGGCAGGGGAAAGTTGCATAATAAAATCTGTCGGCGGGTCAGGCGCACTTCGTCAACATTTTTTGGATATGGGCGTAATTCCGCAAGCAAAAGCAAAGCTTATTAAGTTTGCACCTATGGGCGACCCTATGGAATTGCTTATTCACGGTTATGAGCTTACACTTCGCCTTGATGACGCTAAAAAAATCGAGATTGAAAAGGTTTCTTCGTCTGTTGAGGAAGAAGAAAAGCCTATTGAAAAAAGTAATAAAAAGTCGGCTCACCCTGGTTTTGGTGAAGAGGGTAAATATCATGTGAAAAAAGATGAAAATCCTTTGCCAAAAGGAACTGTTAGAACTTTTGCGCTCGCTGGCAACCAAAACTGCGGTAAAACGACGCTTTTTAATCAGTTGACGGGTGCTAATCAGCATAT
Source organism: Oscillospiraceae bacterium (assembly GCA_902781345.1). GTDB lineage: Bacteria > Bacillota > Clostridia > Oscillospirales > Acutalibacteraceae > RUG11462. The sequence continues at coordinate 7,365 of CACZIY010000099.1, forward strand.
CGGCAATTTCCCAGGTGTTACCGTTGACAGAAAAAGCGGTGTTATTAAAGGTCAAACAAACACGCAAGTTACCGACTTGCCAGGCATTTACTCGCTTTCGCCTTATTCTTCGGAAGAGATTGTATCACGTGAATTTATTTTAAACGAAAAGCCGACAGGCATAATCAATATTGTTGACGCAACTAATATTGAAAGAAATTTGTATTTAACCTTGCAGCTTATGGAGCTTAATATTCCAATTGTTTTAGCTCTTAATATGATGGACGAAGTCCGTGGCAACGGCGGAACCGTTAAAATTAACGAGATGGAGGAAATTTTAGGTATTCCTGTTGTGCCGATTTCAGCTTCAAAAAATGAGGGTGTTGATGAATTGGTTAAACACGCTTTACATATTGCAAAATATCAGGAAAGACCAGGTAGATGTGATTTTTGCGATAAAAATCAACATTCAGGCGCTGTTCATCGCTGTATTCACGGTGTTATGCACTTGATTGAGGACCATGCCGAAAGCGCAGGAATCCCAGTTCGTTTTGCCGCAACAAAAATAATTGAGGGCGATAAAATCGTTTTAAAATCGCTTAATCTTACAGAAAATGAAATTGAAGCAATCGAACATATTATCAAGCAAATGGAAGCAGAGCGAGGACTTGACAGAGCCGCTGCCATTGCTGATATGCGCTTCTCATTTATAAACAACTTATGCGAAAAAACGGTTATTAAACCGAAAGAGAGCAAAGAGCATAAACGCTCGCAAAAAATCGACAAAATTCTAACAGGCAAGTTTACCGCAATTCCGTCCTTTATTTTGATTATGGGACTTACTTTTTGGCTTACCTTCAATGTTATCGGTCTATACTTGCAAAACCTTTTGCAAAGCGGAATTGATAGTTTAACTGAAATTTGCAACAATGCGCTTGTAAGCGCAAAGGTTGGAGAAATTGTGCGTTCACTTGTGATAGACGGCATTTTCGGCGGTGTCGGAAGTGTGTTATCTTTTGTGCCGATAATTGTAACGCTTTTCTTTTTCTTATCTTTGCTTGAAGACAGCGGTTATATGGCACGAGTAGCGTTTGTTACTGACAAATTGCTTAGGAAAATCGGACTTTCAGGCAGAAGCGTTGTGCCGATGTTAATTGGCTTTGGCTGTACAGTCCCTGGCGTTATGGCGAGCCGAACCTTGCCGAGTGCAAGAGACAGAAAAATGACAATTATGCTAACGCCGTTTATGAGTTGTACCGCAAAGCTTGCTGTTTATGGCTTTTTTGCAAACGCATTTTTCAAAGAATATGCAGGCTTTGTTATGATTGGGCTTTATCTTTTGGGAATTTTTGTGGGAATAGTATGTGCATTAATTTCAAAAAGCACTTTGTTTAAAGGCAAAGCAGTGCCTTTTGTTATGGAGTTGCCGAATTATAGAATGCCTGGTGCTAAAAATGTTGTACGCTTGCTTTGGGATAAAGCGAAAGACTTTTTGCAAAGAGCTTTTACAGTAATTTTTATCGCTTCAATCATAGTTTGGTT
>CACZIY010000100.1 GCA_902781345.1 Oscillospiraceae bacterium
TTCTTCGTAGATTGCTTGTAAAGCTTCTTCAAAATTGTGTGCGTCAACACCGATAATAATGTTGATTTCAGAAGAGCCTTGGTCAAGCATACGAATATTTATTTTTTATTTGTTTTAGTTGTGGTTGCGTTCGTTTCAATATTTAAAATATCTTGTATTAATTTGTTACCATCAGTTTTATCAACTTTAAATCGTTTGTTTGCATTTTCAAATACTGTTGATGAAACAATAATAACTCTTTTTGTGCTGTCTTTTAATTGAAAATCAATATAATACTGCCAACCTGATGTTTCATTTTTTTCAATTTCTTCAACATTCATGTTTTTAATGTTACTATATATTAAATTAATGTTTTCATTTTTTATTTCTGTTACATTACCATTGTTTCCATTAGTAATATATGCTCTTTCTATCTCAGTTTCAGAAAAACTAATAATACTGTCAGATTTTTTTAAAAGATTTACAACTAACACAACTATAACTATTAATGCTATAATACAAATTCCAATAATAATTTTTTTGTTTTTATTCATAATATTAAAACTCCTTTGTGATTTACTTAATTTGAATTGAAACATAATTCCAATAACCTTTACAATTGCCCCAAACAAAACGATTTGCTTTACTCGTCCAACCATCGGCAATTCTAATATATGTTTCGTAATTATCGCCATACCAATGCTCATAAATATATTGTTGATAGCCAACAGCTAAAACTGAGTGATCTGAATACTTATAATGATTATGAACAATTAAATGACAAGGACGATTTTTATCAATTTCTCCTATCAAATCTTTTCCATCATGAGTTCCTTCGTGGAATTTTATTGAATAATTAAAACCTTTTGAAGACAAATACTTCGTATACCCAGTTGTGACCATTGAGTCCTTTGTTCCATCTTTTTTTGTGGTTTTCATATAAGTCTTTATAGAATTGAATGTCTTTTTCCATGTGCTATTAAGCAGTTTTTTGTATTTTTTATTATCTCTGCTGTACCAATAAAACATACAATTGGTTGCCGCAGTAGGTGCGCAAACCCCACCATCACTGAAATCCGACATGATTTTATACTTTAAATTCCAATTTTTGACATTTTTAGATTTTGAAGAATCATAACCACTTTCATATTTATTTGGATCGGTAATAAATCCATCGCCTTCACTATCTGGCGGTGAATCTTTTGAGTTATTTTTATTACTTGCATATATTTTATCTAATTCTTCTTTATTTATTTCATTTATATTACTTGTAGAAACATCAAAATACTTTTTGTTTCTATTATTATCATAATATCCTATAGCATAATTAATACCACCAAGATAATATATTTTTTGTTCGTTTTTGTTTACGCTATATTCTTTTTCAAGTTCGTTTTTTGATTGTAACAAAAAGCTTTCTTCACAGCAAGAATATTCAAGAATATTATTGTATTTTTCAGCACTTATAATAACATAACCACATTTGTTGTTATTGCTAATAAGTTCTATATAATAAGAATTAATGTTATCATTGCTGTCAAATAATGCTGTTATCTTTCCTAAACTACAATTTTTTAACGAATTATTTTCGTTAATTCTTGCAATATTATGTATTTGATTTTCAGCACTTATTTTAATGTTTTCTAATGATAGCACATTATCTTGCGCTTCAAGCTTATTTGAATCAGCAGATACATAAAAACTCTGTAAAAATGTTGCGATTATAATCACAAATACTAATATAATTTTTTTATTATTCATAAAATCAAAACTCCTATAATTCTTTTGTAATATTGAAATTGTTTGTGTTGTCAAATTTTTAAATATTAGATAATTCTTTCTTCTCCTTTCATTTATATTTTTTGCATAATTCTTGACAACACTTTATGTATTATATACTAATCTATTAATTATTGCAAGATTTTTATTAAAAAAATCACCCTGTTTAAAAACTTAAACAGGGTGATAAAATATTTACATAAACATTAATCATAGAATTCTTCGTAGATTGCTTGTAAAGCTTCTTCAAAATTGTGTGCGTCAACACCGATAATAATGTTGATTTCAGAAGAGCCTTGGTCAAGCATACGAATATTTTTTCTTTGAAATAGCGGTTAAAACTTTTGCAGCGGTACCTGTTACCTTTCTCATACCTACACCAACAACTGCGATTAATGCGAGGTCATCTTCAAAAGAAACGCTGTCAGCCAAAGTTTCACGCTTGATTGTATAAACTAAATCTTCCTTTTTGCCTTCAATCGCTTTTGACTCGATTACTACCGACATAGTATCAATACCGGAAGGAAGATGTTCAAAACAAAGTCCCTCACGCTCTAAAACCGATAAAACTTTTTTACCGAAACCGATTTCAGAATTCATCATCGCTTTTTCAATATTGATAATTGAAAAGCCTTTTTTACCTGCAAGACCTGTGATAATAGGGGTTGTTTCATCAACCTTATATTCCGAAACAATCATAGTACCAGGTGCGCTTGGGTTATTGGTATTGCGAATATTAATCGGAATACCTGCCTGATGAACTGGGAAAATTGCATCTTCATGAAGTACAGTTGCACCCATATATGAAAGCTCTCGAAGCTCTTTATATGTAATCTTTTTAATGATTTTTGCATTTTTAATAATTCTTGGGTCGCTTACCAAAAAGCCGTCAACATCGGTCCAGTTTTCATATAAATCGGCACAAACTGCACGAGTTACAAGCGAACCTGTAATATCAGAACCGCCACGAGAAAAAGTTTTGATAGTACCGTTTGGCATTCTTCCATAAAAACCAGGAATAACTGCACGCTCATAGTGCGATAAATGCTCAGCGGTTTTTTCAAAAGTGAAATCAGAATTAAAACTGCCTGTTTCATTAAATCTGATACATTTAGCGGCGTCCATAAAATGATAACCGATAAGTTCTGCCAAAATTATACCGGAAAGGTATTCACCGCGAGATGCGGCGTAATCACGACCTGCATCACTTTCAAGTGCAATACGAATTTTCTCATACTCAGGCTTTAAGTCGATATTAAGACCTAAATCAGCAATAATGCTGTCAAATCTTTGCTCAATTGTTTCTAAAACAGGTAAAAAATCATCACCCTCGCTTGCAAGCTCGTAAGCGTTATAAAGCAAGTCGGTTACTTTTATATCACCGTCAAAACGCTTACCTGGCGCTGACGGAACAATATATCTTCTATCAGGATTTTCTTTTACTATTTTGGCAACTTTTCTAAACTGATTCGCATCAGCCAAAGATGAGCCGCCGAACTTTGCAACTATTAAAGACATTTAAAAAACTTCCTCCTGTTATATATCAAGTACACGAATTTTTGATAAAACTTCGCCGTCTACAAGGCTTAAAATGTTATCAAATGCTTTTTCTTTCATAGCATCGGTAACAAAGGCGATTTCGCCTTGCACTGCATTTTCATTGCTTAAAAATTTAACCTTGCCAAATGCTTTTTCAACTTCTTGTGTATCAGCTTTCATTCTGACATACATAGCAACTGTATCTAATTTATAATCCTCAACATAATCTTTTTCGCCCTTGCTCCAAGAAACATATTTTCTCGAAGCCAAGTGTTTAGCGCAGTCGATTACATCGGCAACAACCGCTGAAGCGGTAGGAAGCTTACCTGCACCTCTGCCATAGAAAACAACATCACCGATAGCGTCGCCTCTTACCATTACTGCGTTATAAACATCATCAACAGTAGCCAATTGGCTGTGTGAAGATAAGGCAGCAGGATAAACTGTTGCAAAAACTTTGTCATCAGAAAGCTTTGCGGTTTTACCGATAAGCTTAATTACCATACCTGCAGACTCGCAAAAAGCAACATCAGAAAGAGTGATTTTTGTAATGCCCTCGGTATAAACCTGTTCAGGATAAACATGCTTGCCAAAAGCCAATGCCGATAAGATACAGATTTTTCTGCAAGCGTCAGCACCCTCAATATCAGCGGTAGGGTCTTTTTCAGCATAGCCGAGTTCCTGTGCTTTTTTGAGTGCATCTTCAAAAGATACCGAAGAATTAATCATCTGTGTTAAAATATAGTTAGTAGTACCGTTTAAGATACCATAAATTTCCTCAATCTCATTAGCAGCGAGGCATTGAGTGATAGGGCGAAGAATTGGAATACCGCCACCTACCGAAGCCTCAAACAAGAAGTTAACATTTTTTTCTTTTGCAATTTCAAGCAACTCGTCGCCGTGAGTAGCAACAAGTTCTTTATTTGAAGTTGCAACGCTTTTGCCCGCAAGCAAGCATTTTTTTACAAAATCGTAAGCAGGGTTTACACCGCCCATAGTTTCAACAACGATTTTTACTTCATCATCATTCAAAATATCGTTAAAATCTTTTGTAAAAAGTTCTTTGTGTGGGTCGTCAGGAAAATCTCTAATATCTAAAATATAAGCGATTTCCATTTGTTTACCCGCTTTTTTTTGGATTGATTCGTGGTTTTTATAAAAAACCTCAACAACGCCTGAGCCTACAACGCCATAGCCCATAACCGCAATTTTTACCATTACTTAATACCTTCCTTTACTCGCCTAAAACCCTATGAACAGATTTTACGCCGTCAATTTGTTTTAATTTATCAATCAAGTCGCTTACCGAAAACTCGCAGTCTTTTGTTCTAAAAGAAACCGAAACAGGAGCCCTGGCTCCTGTAGGAATGTTTTGATTTACTGTAAGAATGTTTGCACCGAAATCATAAAGCACCGACATAAACATTGATAAAATTCCTGCTCGATCAGATAAAACTGCGTGTAGAGTTACAATATTGCCCGAAGTTTCGTCAAAATCAAAAATATGGTCCTTATACTTATAATAAGCGCTTCGAGAAACACCTGCTTTTTTACAAGCCTCGCTTGTTGAAGTTTCGCTTCCGTCGCTTAACATATCCTTAATTTGCTTTACTTTTAAAAAGATTTCAGGCAGTACTTCGGTATCAACAATCAATCGTGAACCGTTGTTCATTTTGTCCGCCTCCGAAGAACGCTGTTTTTGTGATAAAAACACTATAACAGAATTTTGCCCTAATTTCAAGTGTTTTTTTAAAATAAATTCAATTTTTATAAATTAAATTAGTGCTTTTTTAAAAGATTTGTGTTATACTGATTAAAAAAGTATCACATTGTTATCATTTTTGTTGTATATAATTAAGAAAAAACTTAAAAAGGAATGAGGTAAAAATGTCTGCAATTAACAGTTCTGCTACAATTTTAGTTGTCGATGACGATAAAAAGCTTCGCAGCACGCTGGAAGATTATTTAACTCAAAGCGGTTTTGAAGTTATTACCGCAGTTGACGGTGCTGACGCAATTAATATTTTTGACAAGCAACAACACAAAATCGATTTGGTTTTGCTTGACGGAATTATGCCGAGAATTGACGGGTTTGATGTTTTGAAAATTATTCGTCAGCAGTCTGATGTGCCAATTATTATGCTTTCGGCAAGAGAGCATGAAGGGGACCAGCTAAAAGGTTTTGAATATGGCGCTGACAATTACATTACAAAGCCTTTCTTGCTTTCGGTTTTAAAAGAGCATATAAAATCCTGCCTTGCAAGGACTAATTCAAGCAAAAACACGATTGTTGAAAAAGGCAAGCTTTCAATAAATGTTGAAAAGCGCCGTGTTTATCTTGATGAAAAGCCGCTTGACCTTACACCAAAAGAGTTTGATGTTTTAAACTTTATGGTTGAAAATGAGCATAGGGTTCTAAGTCGTGAGGTTATTTTGGACTCGGTTTGGGGTATGGATTATTACGGCGATTACAGAACTGTTGATACAATAGTAAAACAGCTTCGTAAAAAACTTACTGAAAAGCACAATTATATTCGCTCGGTTTACGGCGTAGGTTACTTTTTTGAAATACAGGAGGAAAAGTAATTGTTTAAAAAACTTTCTTTCAAACTCGCCGTTTACATTATGATTGTTTTAATTGTTACAATCGGTGCGAGTGCAGTGCTTTACATCATAAATGCAAAAGCGCTTTATGTTTCTAACGAAAAAGACATAATGAAACATGCGGTAAAACAACTTAATTCGGTTGATTTCAGTAAAAATGTTTCTAAAATTGATGATTTTTTGGCTTCGTATGATGAACAAACTTATGATTTGTACATTTGCGATACCGATTTGTCGGTAGTTTATTCTACAAAGCGAAGCGCACAAACTGATGATATTATAAAAGATATTTTTTATGATAGCATTGATGATTATAAAGAAAATTCTTCGCCGATAACTCTAAATGAAAACAAGCGTGATGAGAGTATTGTTTTAAAATCAAAACTAAAAAATCACGGCAAATCATATTATGTTTATATCGAGCAAAGTTTAAAAACGACCGATTCGGTTTTTTCCTATTCAAATAGATTTTTGCTTTTAATTTTAGGTGCATTTATTATTGCAAGTGGCATACTTATGTTTGCACTTACACATAGGGCGACTAAATCTATAACCCGACTTAGCGAGGTTACCACTAAAATTTCAAAAGGCGATTATTCTGCAAGATACAGCGGTAAAATCAAAAAAGATGAAATCGGTGTTTTGGCGAAAAACCTTAACTCAATGGCTGATACTATTTCTGAATATGTAAACAGTCTTAATAACTACAACTTTCTTTTAAAAGAGGATAACAAGCGAATGACTGAGTATGAAGATATGCGTAAGCGAGTGCTTACAAATATCACTCACGAATTAAAAACACCGCTTGCCATTATTTCAAGCCAAATTGAAATGATGAATTTGACCAAAGATAACGAGAAAAAGCTTTATTATTACAACTCGGCATTAGAAGAAATTGATAAAATGAGCCAACTTATCAGCCGATTGCTTAACATTCAGGCAGGCGAAAAAACAATTTTTGAAAGCGATGTTGAAATAATTAAATTAGACGAAAAAATTAAAGCCCTTTGCAAAAAAAGCGATTTGCTTTTAAAGGCAAAGGGAATTAAGCTTGAAACCGATATTATGCCTTATGAAATTGAGGCTTCGCCTCAAAACATTGAGCATATTTTTGACAACTATTTAATGAATGCTATTCAGTATTGTAAGCCTCATCAAAAAATCAAGGTCAGCCTAAAACCTGATGAATTCAAATGCAGGCTTTCAGTTTTTAATGAGGGCAGTCATATTTCAAAAGAAGACGGCGAAAATATCTGGACTGATTTTTATCAATCAAAGCACTC
>CACZIY010000101.1 GCA_902781345.1 Oscillospiraceae bacterium
AAGGTGTTTATATGTTTGATTAAACTTGAAAAGGCTTCTCCTTGAGGAGAGGCTCCGCCGTAGGCGGTGGTGAGGTGTGAAAACGGGACACATCGTAAGCCGTCCCCTACAACAAACTTAAATTTTGCGGTGTAGGGGTCGGGTTCTTGACCCGTCCCGCCGAAATTTGATAAAACACCTAAAAAAGTTATTCCGAGCAACGCGAGGAATCCCATTATGAGATTCTTCACTTCGTTCAGAATGACCTTGCGGGGTGTTTATGCGAACTTAAATATACCAAAAATCAACCCTAAATCTAATTTAACCGCTCAAAACGGCACTTTTTTATTAAAAAGTGTTGTTTTTTTTATTAAAATATGTAATAATATATTAGATATTGATTTTTTTGAGAGGAAGTTTAATTTGGATTACAAAAAATTAGCCAACCTTTTGTTCCCGAATGTAACAAAAACAAGAGAATACTGGGAAGAAAAATATCCTGTAAGAGATTTGCCTGAGGGCGCAGCTGTTTCGAGAATGGCGCCAAGCCCTACAGGATTTGTGCATTTGGGCAATTTTGTTCAGGTGCTTACAAGCGAGCGTATTGCGCACCAATCGGGCGGTGTTTTGTATCTCAGAATTGAAGATACTGACGCAAAGCGTGAGGTTAAAGGTGCTGTTGAAACTGTTATAAACTCGCTTAAGCATTATTCGATTAACTTTGATGAGGGTGCTACAATTGACGGCGATGAGGGCAGTTACGGTCCTTACCGACAACGCCAACGTGTTGAAATTTATCATACATTTGCAAAGGAGCTTGTGGAAAAAGGGCTTGCTTACCCTTGCTTTTGCACCGAGGAAGAATTAGCTGAAATTCACGCAAAGCAAGAGGCGCAAAAAGCAAACTTCGGCTATTTCGGCGAATGGGCTATTTGGAGAGACCGTTCCTTGCAAGAAATTGAACAACAATTAGCTGATGGTAAACCTTGGGTGCTTCGTTTTCGTTCAACAGGCTCAATTGAAAACAAGATTAAATTTACCGATTTAATTAAAGGTAATCTTGAGCTTACCGAAAACGATATTGACCATGTTTTGCTTAAATCTGACGGAGTTCCTACTTATCATTTTGCTCACGCAATTGATGACCATTTTATGCGTACAACTCATGTTGTAAGAGGTGATGAGTGGCTTTCAACTTTGCCGTTCCATATTCAACTTTTCCGCTCGCTTGAATTTAGAATTCCGAAGTATTTGCATATCGGTCCGCTTATGGTTATGGACGGCGAGTCAAAGCGCAAGCTTTCAAAGCGTAAAGACCCGCAGGCAGCACTTACTTTCTATGAAGAAGCAGGCTACCCTGTTGAGTCGATTTACGAATATTTGATGACTATTTTAAACTCGAATTTTGAAGATTGGCGAAGAGCAAACAAGGATTTGGACGCTCACGAGTTTAAATTTTCACATAAAAAAATGAACCCTGCAGGTTCACTTTTCGATGAAGCAAAATTAAATGATGTTTCAAAAAATGTTATTTCGATGTTTACCGCTGAAAAGGTAGTAAAAAGCATTTTAGAATGGGCTGAAAAATTTGACAGCGAATTTTTTGAGCTTATCAATCGTGATAAAGATTATGCTACTAAAATTTTCGCTATCGGCAGAGGCGGTAAAAAACCGAGAAAAGATTTTGCAGTTTGGAGCGAAACCAAGAAGTATTGCTCATATTTTTATGATGAATTGTTTACTGCTACAAATGATTACCCTGAAAAAATTTCTGAGAGTGATAGAAACGAGATTTTAAGCGAATACTTAAAAATCTATGATGAAAATGATGATAACTCCGAGTGGTTTAACAAGGTTAAAGCTTTATGCGAGCAATTGGGCTTTACTACCGATATGAAAGCGTACAAGCAAAACCCTGATGAGTTTAAAGGTAGTGTTGCCGAGGTTTCAACAGTAATTCGTGTTGCTATCACAGGCCGACAAAACACGCCTGACCTTTGCGAGATTATGAAGCTTCTCGGAAAGCAACGAGTAGAAAACAGAATTAAACAAGCAATAAAATATAGGGGACGAATAATGGATATTTCAAACATTACACCTACCAATTTCATTGAAGAATTTATTAATAAGGATTTGGAAGATGGCGTTTATTCAAGGGTGCAAACCCGTTTTCCGCCAGAGCCTAACGGTTATTTGCATATAGGTCATGCAAAGGCTATTTGCATTGATTTCGGTACTGCTGAAAAATATGGCGGTATTTGCAATTTGCGTTTAGATGACACCAACCCGACAAAAGAAGATACTGAATATGTTGACGCCATTATTGAAGATATTAAGTGGCTTGGTTTTCATATTGATAATGTTTATTACGCTTCGGATTATTTTGATAATCTTCATAAATATGCGATTGAGCTTATCAAAGCGGGCAAGGCTTATGTTTGCGACTTAACACCTGAGCAAATAAGAGAGTACCGTGGTACTTATGAAAAACCAGGTGTCGAAAGCCCTTACAGAAACCGCTCGGTTGAGGAAAACCTCGATTTATTCGAGAGAATGACTAACGGTGAATTTAAAGACGGCGAAAAGGTGCTTCGTGCTAAAATCGATATGGCTTCGCCAAATCTTAATATGCGTGACCCGATTATTTATCGTGTTTTACACGCACACCACCACAGAACAGGTGATAAATGGTGCGTTTACCCTATGTATGATTTTGCACACCCTCTTTCTGATGCTGATGAAAAGGTAACATTTTCACTTTGCACATTAGAGTTTGAGGACCACAGACCGCTTTATGATTGGCCTTTGAAAGAGCTTAAAAAGTGGAAAGAGCCACCAAGACAGATTGAATTCGCAAGAATGAATTTAAACTACACAATCACATCAAAGCGCCGCTGCTTAAAGCTTGTTAATGACGGGTTAGTCAGCGGTTGGGACGATCCGAGAATGGCAACACTTTCGGGTATGCGCCGCAGGGGTTATCCGCCTGAGGCTATTCGTGATTTTGTCGGCAAAATCGGTGTTTCAAAGGCAAACTCGGTTATTGATTATTCGTTGCTTGAATCTTGCGTTCGTGATAATTTAAACAAAAACGCAGAGCGTGCAATGGTTGTTTTAAATCCGCTTAAAGTTATTATTGATAACTATGAGGACGGCAAGGTTGAGGATATTGAAGTACCTATCAACCCTGAAATGCCAGAGCTTGGCACTAAAAAAGTTACTTTCTCAAAAGAAATTTATATTGAAAAAGAGGACTTTATGGAGTGTCCGCCAAACAGAAAATATTTCCGTCTTTGCCCTGAAAAAGAGGTACGCTTGAAAAGTGCATATTTCATTAAATATGTTTCTTGCGAAAAAGATGAAAATGGTGAAGTTACCGCTGTTCATGTAACTTATGACCCTGAAAGCTACGGCGGTGAGTCGCCTGACGGAAGAAAGGTTAAAGGTACAATTCATTGGGTTTCAACCGATCATTGCAAAGACGCTACTGTTCGTCTTTATGACAGACTTTTCACAGTTGAAAATCCTGTTGGCAACCCTGATGTTGATTTTACCGAGTATCTTAACCCTGATTCTTGCGTAACACTTGAAAATTGCAAAATTTCTGATGATGTTGCAAATGCCGAAGTCGGCAAAACATTCCAGTTTATGCGCCAAGGTTATTTTTGTATTGATAAGGATTCAACCGCTGACAAAAAGGTTATTAACCGAGTTGTCGCTTTAAAAGACTCCTTTGCAAAAAAGAACTAAAATAAAACTTAAAAACGCCTCGAAAATTCGAGGCGTTTATTTTTTTATTGAGCAATTACAATAGCTTGCGCTAAATCTTTTGTATGGGTAATGCTTAAAGAAAACTTCTTATTCTCGTTTTCTTGTTTTGCTGTGCCTGACAGTAAAAAGTAAGGCTGACCGCTTTTCTTGTGCAAAATTTCAATTTCTTTTAAAGGGTAAGCGCCGAGTCCTTTGCCGACCGCTTTTAAAAAAGCTTCTTTTGCGGCAAAACCGCCTGCAATAGTTTGTGGCGAGTATTGTCGTATTTTAAATTCTAAAAGTTCGCTGTCGCCAAAATATTTTTTCAAAAATAATGGATTTTCAAGCGAATTTTCAATTCTTTTTACTTCGACTAAATCAATTCCAACCGAAAACATCTTTTGACACCATTTTTGGAATAAATTTTTGTAAAGCGCCTAAAACACGCTCATTTGGCTGAATTACAATTAAAACCGAGCCTGCTGTTTTATGGGTAACAACTATATAATAAAGCGGACTTTCATCTAAATTTGCCGCAATTACCCTTGAGTCAAACTCTCTGTTTTCAAGTTTTTTAATTGCATTTTCATCATAAACGCCGAATTCCTCAAAATCTTTGCAATTTGTAGAAATAATGCGTTCTCTTTTAGCTTTGCCTATAATTCTGTCAATATCAAAATCACCGTTTGTTATTGAATATTCATATTCAAGGTAAAGTCTTTTAACATACCATCTTGTATAGTAGCCGATACCAAAACAAGCAAGCAACAAAAGCGATGATATAATTGAATTGACCGGACTGCCCGAACCCATAAGTAAAATCGAATAAATAAATACCAAAACAATTAGAATTATTGCGGTAACAATAAATCCTATTTTCAAAGCTTTTTGCAAGGCATTAGTCTTTTTCTTAACTATTTGCTCAAAAAATACATCCATAAAAAACTCCTTATTTTATTTTCATCGAAATGTCAAACGCTTTTACAGAATGAGTTAAAGCGCCAATTGAGATAATATCAACACCTGTTTTTGCAACAAAGGCGATTGTTTCATCGGTAATATTTCCGCTTGCTTCTAAAAGCGCCTTGCCGTTGTTTAATTCAACAGCTTTTTTCATTGTTTCTAAATCCATATTATCAAGCATAATTACTTCAACGCCTGTTGAAAGTGCTTCTTCGACCTCTTGCAAATTGCGGGTTTCAACCTCAATTTTTACCATATGACCTAAGTTTTTGCGACATTTTTCGACTGCTTTTGTAATAGAGCCGCAAGCGTCAATGTGATTGTCCTTTAACATAACCGCATCTGAAAGGTTGTAGCG
>CACZIY010000102.1 GCA_902781345.1 Oscillospiraceae bacterium
CCTGATTCGGGTATTGATGCGGCAATCGGTTATTCAAGACAGTCAGGTATTCCTTACGGAATTGGTTTTATTAAAAATAAATATATCGGCAGAACCTTTATCTCGCCTGGTCAAAAATCTCGTGAAGATAAGGTCAGAATTAAACTTAATACTGTTGAAGAAACAGTAAAAGGCAAAAGAGTTGTTTTGATTGATGACTCAATCGTTAGAGGTACAACCTCTGCAAGAATTGTAAAATTACTTCGTGATGCAGGTGCAAAGGAAGTTCACATGAGAGTATCGGCTCCGCCGTTTACCAACCCTTGCTATTACGGAACCGATATTGATTCGAGAAAGAATTTGATTGCTTGCAATCACACAATCGAAGAAATTGAAAAAATAATCGGCGTTGACAGCCTCGGTTATTTAGATATTGACCACTTATCATTACTTATCGGAACGAAAAAGAAATGCGGTTATTGTGATGCTTGTTTCAGCAATTGCTACCCGACCGAAGTTCCGACTCAAACTAAAAAAAGCAGATTTGAAAGAAAAATTTCGGAGGAAAAATAATGCAAAGTTTCAGCGAAAGTTACAAACAAGCGGGTGTTGATATTACCGCAGGCTACAAAGCAGTTGAGCTTATGAAAAAGCATATTGCTTCAACTCATACTTCGGGCGTATGTTCTGATGTCGGCGGTTTCGGCGGACTTTTCGAGCTTGATTTAACAGGTATTTCAAAACCTGTTTTAGTCAGCGGAACTGACGGTGTCGGCACAAAATTGAAAATGGCGTTTTTGATGGACAAGCACGACACAGTCGGCATCGACTGCGTTGCTATGTGTGTAAACGATATTATCTGCTGCGGTGCAAAACCGTTGTTTTTTCTTGATTATATCGCTTGCGGTAAAAATGTTCCTGAAAGAATTGCTGATATTGTTAAAGGCGTAGCCGAGGGCTGCGTTCAATCGGGCGCTGCATTAATTGGCGGCGAAACTGCCGAAATGCCAGGTTTTTACCCTGTCGATGAATACGATTTAGCAGGTTATTCAACCGGTGTTGTTGATAAAGAAAAAATTGTTGATAACAAAACAATGTGTGCTGGCGATATAATTATCGGTTTACCGTCAAGTGGTGTTCACTCAAACGGTTTTTCACTTGTCAGAAAAGTTTTTGATGTTGAAAACAAAGATATTAAAACACCAATTGAAGAATTAGGCGGTAAATCAGTCGGCGAAACACTTTTAACCCCAACTAAAATTTATGTTAAACCTGTTTTAGCACTTTTAGATGAAGTTAAGGTTAAGGGTATTTCTCACATTACAGGCGGCGGCTTTTATGAGAATATTCCAAGAAGTATTCCAAGCGGTCTTTGTGCAAAGATTAATAAAAATGATATTAAGGTTTTGCCTATTTTCGATTTAATCGCAAAGGTAGGTAATATTCCTGAAAGAGATATGTTCAACACATTTAATATGGGTGTCGGTATGAGCATTACCGTTGCAAAAGAGGATGCCCAAAAAGCATTGGAAATTCTTAAAGCAAACGGCGAAGACGCTTATATTATCGGTGAAATTGTTGAAGATAAAGAAAACAAAATTGAACTTTTATAATAAGAGGTAAACATTAAAATGCTTAATAAAAAAGCAAAAATTGCAGTGTTGGTTTCGGGCGGCGGAACTAATTTGCAAGCGTTAATTGATGCTAAAAAGAGCGGCATCATAAATTCAGGTGAAATTAAACTTGTAGTTTCAAATAAGGCTGACGCTTTCGCTTTAACTCGTGCAAAAAATGCGGGTATAAAAGCAATTTCAATAGTTAAAAAAGATTTTGCAAATGCTAATGATTGGGAAGAAGCTTTAATAGAAACCTTAAAGGAAAATGAGATTGATTTAATTGTTTTAGCAGGTTTTTTAGCAATTTTAAGCGAAAAATTTACTAAAACTTTTGAAAAAAGAATTATTAATGTTCACCCGTCCCTTATTCCATCGTTTTGCGGTCAGGGTTTTTACGGACTTAAAGTTCACGAAGAGGCACTTAAAAAAGGCGTTAAGGTTACAGGCGCTACCGTTCACTTTGTAAACGAAATTCCTGACGGCGGCGAAATTATAATGCAAAAAGCGGTTGAAGTTGAAGAAAATGATACCCCTGAAATTTTGCAAAAAAGAGTAATGCAACAGGCCGAATGGATTATTTTACCGCAAGCGGTTGAAAAGGTAAGTAAAATAATTGTTAAGGAGAAAAATAATGATTAATATATACGATGAACTCAAAAACAACTCATACCCTGGCAGAGGTATTGTAATCGGCAAATCGCCTGACGGCAAATTTGGCGTTACTGCATATTTTATTATGGGCAGAAGTGTAAATTCAAGAAACAGAATTTTCTCACCTACCGCTGACGGTATTGAAACAAAGGCTTTTGATGAGTCTAAACTTACCGACCCGCATTTGATTATTTACAACCCTGTCAGAGTGCTTGGCAATAAAACTATTGTTACAAACGGCGACCAGACCGATACAATTTATGAGCTTATGGACAAGCAACAAACCTTTGAGCAGTCGCTTCGCACTCGTGAGTTTGAAGATGATGCACCAAACTATACGCCGAGAATTTCGGGTATTATGCATATTGACAACGGTGTTTATAACTATGCTATGTCTATTTTAAAATCAAACGAGGGCGACCCTGATTCTTGCCAGCGTTTCACATTTTCTTATAACAATCCAAAGGCAGGCGAAGGTCATTTTATTCACACTTATCAAGGTGACGGCAACCCATTACCGTCATTTTGCGGTGAGCCTAAAAAGGTTGCAATCGAAAATGATATTGATAAGCAAGCAAATAACCTTTGGAACGCTTTGAATGAAGATAATAAAGTTTCGCTTTTTGTAAGATTTATTGATTTACAAAGCGGTAAAGCAGAAGATAGAATTATTAACAAAAACAAGTAAGGAGAAGTCTTTAAATGAAAGAATTTGAATTAAAATACGGTTGTAACCCAAACCAAAAACCTGCAAAAATCTTTATGGAAAACGGTGAAGATTTGCCGATTGAAATTTTAAACGGCAAACCCGGCTTTATTAATTTTCTTGATGCTTTTAACTCCTGGCAGTTGGTAAAAGAGTTAAAAGAAGCGTTAGGACTTCCTGCTGTAACTTCATTTAAACATGTAAGCCCTACCTCTGCGGCAGTTGGTATTCCGCTTTCCGATAAACTTAAAAAGGCTTGCTTTGTTGATGATATTGAAGGTCTTGATGAATCGCCGCTCGCTTGTGCGTATGCCAGAGCAAGAGGTACCGACAGAATGTGCTCATTCGGCGATTGGGTTGCTTTATCTGATGTTTGCGATGCTACAACCGCTAAGATGATTAAGCGTGAAGTTTCTGACGGTATTATCGCCCCTGGTTACACAGATGAGGCACTTGAAATTTTAAAACAAAAAAGAAAAGGCAGTTACAATATCGTTAAAATAGATGAAAATTATGTTCCGCAACAAAGAGAGAGAAAACAAGTTTTCGGCATTACTTTTGAGCAAGGCAGAAACAATTTTGAAATTAATAAAGAACTTCTTTCAAATATTGTTACAAAAAACAAAGATTACCCTGAAAGTGCAGTAAGAGATTTAATTATTTCGCTTATTACTTTAAAATATACTCAGTCAAATTCAGTTTGTTATGCAGTTGACGGTCAGGCAATCGGCGTCGGTGCAGGGCAGCAGTCAAGAATTCATTGCACCCGTCTTGCTGGTACAAAGGCTGATACTTGGTTTTTACGCCAACATGACAAGGTTTTGAACTTACCTTTCAAAACTGATATTGCAAGAGCAGTTCGTGATAATGTTATTGACGGCTATATTAACAAAAATGAAGAAGATGTTTGCGCTGACGGCAATTGGCAAAAATACTTTACCACAAGACCTGAACCTTTGACTGATGAAGAAGCAAAGGCTTACCTTGCAACTATTGACGGTGTTGCACTTGGCTCTGACGCATTTTTCCCGTTTGATGATAATATCGAAAGAGCAAAAAGAAGCGGTGTAAAATATATTGCAGAGCCAGGCGGCTCAATTCGTGATGACGCAGTAATTGAATGTTGCGATAAATATAATATGGTAATGTCGTTTACCAAAATGAGATTGTTCCATCATTAATTTTAGGAGAAAACAAAATGAAAGTAATGGTAGTAGGCGGCGGCGGAAGAGAGCACGCTATTATTAAAAAATTAAAAGGAAGCGATAAAATCAGCGAAATTTACGCTTTACCAGGCAACGGCGGAATCGCCAAAGATGCTGTTTGTGTAGATGTTAAAGCGACCGATTTAGAAGGTCAAGTAAAATTCGCAGTTGAAAATGATATTGACTTTGCGGTTGTCGCTCCTGATGACCCATTGGTTTTAGGACTTGTTGATAAATTAGAAGAAAAAGGCATTAAATGCTTTGGCCCTAACAAGCGTGCTGCAATAATTGAGGGAAGTAAAGTTTTTTCAAAGAATTTGATGAAAAAATACAACATTCCAACAGCACAATACGAAGTTTTTGATAATGCTGAAGACGCACTCGAATATATCAAAACCGCACCTATTCCAACAGTAATAAAAGCAGACGGCTTGGCACTAGGTAAAGGCGTTATTATTGCCGATACCCGTGAAAAAGCGGTTGAGGGCATTAAATCTATTATGGAAGATAAGGTTTTTGGCGAAAGCGGAAATAAAATTGTTATTGAAGAGTTTTTAGAGGGTCCTGAGGTTTCGGTGCTTTCATTTACTGACGGAAAAACTATAGTTCCTATGATTTCTTCAATGGACCACAAGCGTGCGCTTGATGATGACAAAGGTCTTAACACAGGCGGTATGGGTACAATAGCGCCAAACCCTTATTATACAGAAGATGTAGCCAAAGAATGTATGGAAAAAATCTTTTTACCTACCATTGACGCTATGAATAAAGAGGGCAGAAGCTTTTCAGGTTGTCTTTATTTTGGACTTATGATTACCAAAAACGGTGTTAAAGTTATTGAATATAACTGTCGTTTCGGCGACCCTGAAACACAGGTTGTTTTACC
>CACZIY010000103.1 GCA_902781345.1 Oscillospiraceae bacterium
ACTGTTCCGACAGATGAACCGTTTACTTCAACACCGTAAATACCTCTATGCTGAACATCCATATCAATAGTTCCGAGTGTTAATGTGTATTTACCTGCCTCAACGCCTTTTAAGTCAAAGGTTACACTCTTATTTGACGCCCTGCTGTCCAATTGAGCACAGTTATAACCTGGCATATAGTTGGTAGATTTTGAAAGAACGCCGCCATCAACTATAATACCCATTGTATCGTTAGAGTAACTTGTTTTGTCTATAGAGCCCACCATATTATCATAAACGATATATTCATAAGAAGTTGCCTCAGGCTCCGAACTCGGATCACTTGGGTTGGTAGGATTGCTCGGGTTGGTAGGATCGCTCGGGTCGGTAGGATTACTAGGGTTAGTAGGATTAGAACCTTGTTCGCCTGAATTATCACCTGCTTTTGTAAGAGCGAGAGAATAAAGGAAAGCCTGTTTGTCTGTAGTTTCTGCAGTAGGAGCGATAACTACAGATACAGGTGAAGTTCCGTCTGCTGTAAAAGTGGTGTCAAAAGCATGTTTTGTGAACACTTTTCCCGAAGTATTCAAACAATTCATTACACCGAGTGATGTATCGTTTGCCGAAACATCGAAACTGCCTCTGGCTTGATTATGGTCACAGGTGAATACAGTTAATTTATAAGTACCGCTTTCAATATTTTTTAAATCGAAAGTCAATACTCTGTTATTACTGCTGTCACTCCATTGAGCATAACCTGCATAGCCGTCTGAAGTATAACTGTCATATTTTACCAACTGTCCGCCGTCTACAGTTATATCCATAGCGTCGGTGTTGAAAGTTGAACTGCTTGCCGGATTGGCATAATTAATAGTCCCTGTCATATAATCGGTAAGTTTATAAGCGTAGTCGTAATCGGCAGGGTCATAAGAATCAGCAGCCGAAACTGAAATTGCCATTGTGGTTACCATTGTTATCAACATGGCGAATGATAACAAAATTGCTAATGATTTTTTCATAAACCATTACCTCCTTTTCAAATGTAACAAAATTATAATATTATTAACGATAAAATTCAATTGCGAAAAAGTCAAAAAACATTGCCAAATGGAATATAATATGTTATAATTAAACAAAAATGGGGTATTTTTTATGAACGATAAAGATATTAAGATTTCCGAGGGCTTTGAAAACAGCGAATTTATTGCAAGATTTTTCTCTTACAAACTAAACGAAAAGCAAAAAATTATAAGCATAAACAACAGTAACTATTATATTTGTATTATAAACTATTACGGCGAATTTCAAATTATACAAGGCGGAAGAATATTTAATTTTAATAAAAACGATGTTGCCGTTTTCAGACCTTTTGAGGATTTTGAAATAATAGGGCTTAGTAAAAATCAGTTTTCTTCTTTATTGGTGTTTGTTTTTCACCAAAAATTTTTTGCTTTTGCAGACGAAGATGATGATTTTTTAAGAGCGTTTGACAACCGAGAAAAAGGCAAATATTTTTTGTATAAAAGCAACGATTTCAAAGATTTTTCTTTTGATGAATGTGTTTTTAAACCGTTGAAAAAATATAACGATCATTTTAAAGCGGTTTTAATAATGCTTATTTCGCATATTACATTGATTTTCGACGAAAAAAACGATTATATTTCTTCGGAGTACTCGGCAGATTATCAAGCGAGGGTGTTTAGCTATATTTCAAGCAATTTTTGCAACAATATTACAATTGAAGAAATTTCAAAAAAATTTCATGTTTCAAAAGTTTATATTAACAATGTTACAAAGAAGTTTTACTCGCACGGTTTTTTTGAAACAATAAACAGTTTAAGAATGTATCATGCGGTTATTCTTATGAAAAAGAACACTTCTTTTAAAGAAATTGCAAAACTCTGCGGTTATGCTGATTATTCCGGTTTTTATAAAAGTTTTACAAAGTTTTTTAACCAAACCCCGAAAGAATATTATGCTGATTTGCAGAAACTGAGAAAAACAAACAAACTTCGATTTGAAAATTAATATAAAATAGTGTTGATTTTTCCGGTTCATTAGTTTATAATGTCTTTAAGTTATACGAAAAGAGATTTATATTATGGAAATAAAATTTAATGGAAAAAATCTTAATGTTAATAACGATTATGATGTAATCGTTGCAGGCGGTGGCCCATCAGGTATTACCGCAGCAGTAGCAGCTGCAAGAGAGGGCGCAAAAGTTTTGCTTATTGAGCAAAGCGGCGAGCTCGGCGGTATGGCGGTTACAGGTCTTGTTCCTGCTTGGACTCCTTATACTGACGGTATAAGAATTATTTACGGCGGTCTTTCAAAAAGGGTTTTCCTCGAAACACGAGAAAAAATGCCTTTTATCAAAAAAGACCATTACGATTGGGTTGCTATTGATTCAGAATCACTCAAACAAGTATATGAAAATTTAGTCAAAGAATATGGCGTTGAAACACTTTTTCATACAATAGTTTGTGATACTGTTATGAAAAACGAGCGTGAGGTTGACGCATTAATTACCGCCAACAAATCGGGAATTTCTGCTTACAAAGCAAAAGTATATGTTGATTGCACAGGCGATGCCGATATTTACGCTTATTCGGGCGGTGAGTTTGAAATCGGCGATAAAGGCGATGTTCAACCATCAACAATGTGCTTTGTTGTAACAAATGTTGATGAAGATATTATAAACAAAGAGCCTAACCTTTACGGTGGCAATAAAGACAGCGCAATTCATAAAATCATTGCTGACGGTAAATATAATATTCCTGATACTCATCTTTGCATTAGCAAAATCGGCCCTAACACATATGGTTTCAATGCAGGCCATATTTGGAACGTACATTCAACTGAACCTGAAGAGGTTTCAAAAGGCATTTTTGAGGGCAGAGATTTAGCGAGAAGATATGTTGAAGCGTTGAAAGAATACCACCCTGCTTTTAAAAACGCTTATCTTGTTCAAACTGCACCAACAATTGGTATTCGTGAATCGAGAAGAATTGTAGGCGATTACACATTTACAACTGATGATTATTTCGCTCGCCGTTCTTTTGATGATGAAATTTGCAGAAACAACTATTTTATAGATATTCACAAATCGGCGAAAGAGAATAATGAATGGCACGAGCATTCTGATACCCGTTTTGAACATTATAAAGACGGTGAATCGCACGGCGTTCCTTATCGTTGCCTTTGCCCGAAAGCGTTTGACAACATTTTAGTTGCCGGCAGAACAATTTCAACTGACAGAATTACACAAGGCTCTACAAGAATTATGCCTTGCTGTCTTTGTGAGGGTGAAGCGGCAGGTATTGCGGCAGCTATGGCAGCTAAAGAAAGCAAAGTTAACATTCACAATGTGAATACTGATGAATTAAGGCAAACACTTAAAAAATATGATGCTTATTTGCCTGATAATAATTAATTTTTGCATTATAAAACGGTCAGCAAACGCTGACCGTTATTTTTTATTAAAACATATCTTTTTTGTAAAGAATAATTCCGACTATTGCGGTAATTGCGATAGTAAATACAGTTACAAACCACATATTATTCGCAAGAGGCAACGCACCGGAAACTTTTTCTCCGATATTCATACCGTAGAACGAGAAAACCATAGTAGGAATAGCCATTAAAACGGTGATTGAAGTAAGCACTTTCATTACAACATTAAGGTTATTTGAAATAACCGATGCGAAAGCATCCATAGTACCCGAAAGAATAGATGAGTAAATGTCGCACATCTCAATAGCCTGAGACATTTCGATTAAAACATCATCAAGCAAATCCTGGTCTTCTTCATAAAGTTTTAAAAACTTACCTCTTGAAATTTTACGAATTGTAATTTCATTCGCTTTAAGTGAAGTATGAAAGTAAACCAACGATTTTTCGAGGTCGAGAAGTTGAACTAACTCTTTATTTTTCATTGATTTACGAAGTTTTGTTTCAAGATTTGAAGAATAGCGGTCAATTTGGCGAAGATATTGCAAATATCTTGTAGCCATTCTGAAAAGCATTGTTAAAACAAAATTTGTTTTATATTCGGTTTTAACACCTTTTACAACGCCGTGAGTAAAATCCATTAAAACCGGATTCGTTTTTTTAGCGATTGTAACAACATTATTTTTGGTAACAATAACACCGATAGGTGCGGTTGTGTAAATAATGTTTTCATTCTCTTTTTCAACACAAGGTACATCAAAAATAATAAATGTGTTATCGTCTTCAATTTCAATACGAGATGACTCTTCCTCATCGAGTGAGTCAAGAATAAACTCAGGTTCAACGCCGAGATTTTTAAGAACGCCAATATCCTCTCTATCAGGCTCAAAAGCGTTTACCCAGCAACCTTGCTCGTAAGTTTCAATTTGTGTGATTATGCCGTTATCGGCGGTTTTGTAATATGAAATCATAATAAAACTCTCCTTTTTTCAAAATTGAAAAGTAGAGCATATTTTTTCATAAAAATACACTCAAAGGACTGTTTTTGCACTGATAACAAATGCTTTTAGTCCAAATTTTAATTCACGCCGACTTCGGGGAATTGCATCATTATTCATTTGTTACCACCGCCTTTTTGTTTACATATTACTAATTAATTATATCATAAAAATCGCAAATTTCAATAACTTTTTTCTTTTTGTTGCAAAAAGTAATTTGTTATGCTATAATCAATAAAAATGAACTTTATTTTTAAATTTGGGGTGATAAATGTGAAAATCGCAGGTATTATTGCTGAATACAACCCTTTTCACAACGGTCATCTTTATCAAATTGAAAAGATAAAAGATAACGGATTTGATTTTGTAGTTGTTGCTATGAGTTCAAATTTTGTTCAGCGAGGCGAAAACGCTGTAATTGATAAATGGGCAAGAGCCAAAAGTGCGCTCGAAAACGGTGCCGATTTGGTGCTTGAAATTCCTACTTGTTATTGCCTTTCTCCTGCCGAAAAATACGCTTTTGGCGGGGTTAGCGTGCTTAACAACGCTAATATTATTGATACTTTAGTATTCGGCAGCGAAAGCGATAATCTAAGCGTTTTGCAAAAATTTGCCGATGAAATATCAGAAAACGAACAAGTAAACATATTTTTAAAAGAAAGCCTTAATAAAGGCGAGGGTTACGCTTATTCACTTGACAAGGCGGTTGAAAGAGTTTACGGTAAAGAGTATTCTGATATTTTAAAAAATCCTAATGATGTTTTGGCGATTGAATATTTGAACGCAATGAAAAAAACAAACGCTTCATTTTCGCCTACCCCTATAAAGCGTGAAAAAGTTTTGCATAACGCAAAAAGAACGGTTGATAATATTGCAAGCGGTTCAAAAATTCGAGAAATGATTTTGAAAAATGAAGATTTTTCAAATTTTGTTCCGAATTTTGAAAGCGATACTTTTAAAAATTTTGCAAATATTAAAAACGGCGAGCGAATTATTCTTAATACTCTTCGTAATTTAAAAAGCGAAGATTTTTTGAAAATTCCTGATGTAAATGAGGGACTTGAACAAAGAATAATAAATGCCGCAAAAACTGCTAAAAATATAGATGATTTTTTTGAAAAAGCTAAAACAAAACGCTATACCTTATCAAGAATTAAGCGAATTGTTTTATGTGCTGTTTTGCAAATTTATGTTTACGAAATGCCACCTTATTTGCGAGTTTTGGGTTTTTCAGAAAATGCAAAACTATTACTGAAAGAGTTAAAGCAAAAAGCGAAGTTGCCGATTGTTTCTTCTTTTGCCGATGCTAAAAAGGTAGGCAAAGAGGCTGAAAAATATTTTATAAAAGAAGCTTCTTATACTGATTTTTATACAATGCTTGAAAATGAAATTCGCCAAAGCGGATTGGAATTTCAAAAAAGCGTTGTTAAAATATAAAATTAAACGAAAGGAAAACTAAAATGACTGTTACAAAAGAAACCATTATCGGTGATGTTCTTGATTTTGACAAAGAAACTGCGCCGTTCTTTTTAGAAATGGGTATGCATTGCTTAGGTTGTCCTGCATCTCGTGGCGAGTCAATCGAGGACGCTTGCGCTGTTCATGGCGTGGACGCTGATGAATTAGTTGAAAAATTAAACGAGTTTTTAAGCAAATAATTTTTAATTTTAATTAAAAAACCGACTTCTAAAAAAGAAGTCGGTTTTTGCTTTTTAAATGTGATTATGCTTGATAAAATGAAGCCCATCTGTCAACATCTGCTTTATGTGCATTGTATAAAGCGGTTTGATTAGGGTCGTTTTTAAGCAAGAAAGACACTTGCGCTAATGAACGAGTGTTGTTATCAATGTTACCGCTTGCATAATCAGCGTAAGAAATAACTGTTTCGTCATTATAAGTTACTTTTACATAACCACGACCAACAAAATCACGAGTGATATTACCGCTTGTAGGGTTAGCAACAGTAGTTTCTTTAATGTTTACAATTGAGCCTACAATACCTTCAAAACTACCCTCTTGATAATATGAATCATAAGTATATGGAATATCAAGATAATAATCAGAGTTTAAGTTGAAATCAAGTTCATTTTCGCCGATAAGATTTGTCGGAGCAATGAGTGTACCCATTTCAACTGTTGCACCGCCGGCAATTAAA
>CACZIY010000104.1 GCA_902781345.1 Oscillospiraceae bacterium
CCTCTTGCGTTCATTGCCCTTGCGGTTTCGATTGAGTTTTCAACCATAAAGGCAATTACAGAATTTATAACCCTGATTTCAGATTTTATTTTTTTATTGCCATTATAAAGACCTAACACCTTTACCGAATTTTTGGTTTTGTTATACTGCCTTTTAAAAAGCGGAATAAACCGCAAAGAAAGCTTTAAAATCAAAGCGGTTTTTGGCAAAGGCTTTGAAAATAAATAAATCAAATTATCGCCGCCGATAACCCAATTTAAAATTTTGCACCAAACAATTACCGCTATTAACATTAATGCAAAAAACAGCCCGTAAACTAACGATTGCAAGGTAATTGGGCTTGAATTAAAATAAAATAGCGGTGTTTCACCCTTGTGCGAAACTAATGGGTTTGAAATGCAAATTAAAAGCAATAAAGATAAAAGAAAAACAAGGCTTTTTAGTTCAACTTTTCTAAAAAGCAACACTAAAACAGCCCCGCAAAAAATTGAAGTAACAATTATTACAGGGTTGTTTAAAAACATTAAAATTCCAAGAAAACAAACAAAATATACGCCCAAAACTGCTGGGTGGAATTTTTTTAACTCTCTCATTTTTCTTCCTTTTTATAAAGCTTATTAATATCGCAAACATATGTAAACTCAATTACATCGTTATTTTTAACATAATAATCGGAACAGCCAACTTGAGAAGAAACACCGTTCACATAAAAAATCCAACCTGAGTTTTTACCGCAATCCTTTTCGTAAAGATTGCCGATTCCCTTGATATAAGCGGTATTATACGAACTTTCTTCAGGGCTTAAACAATCAATTTGAATATTATTGTTTTTTGCAACTTTTAAAATAAGCGAATAAGCGGTTTCACCTTTTGCAACACTCGCTTTATAGTCTTTTAAAATAACGCCGTCTTTCGGCAATACTTTTTCAACTGCTTCATCAAGTACGCTGTCGTTTTTAATGGCATCTTTACAATCAATTGAAACGAAAGCAGTAATATTTGATTTTTTAGTTGTATTTCTTTTGTTATATTCTTCAACGCTTTCAAATCCCGTACAAGAAGAAAACGAAAAAATAAGCAAAAAAACTAAAATTATTGTTCTTTTCATTTGCAAAGTTCCTTGTAAATATCGCTTTTTTTATAGCCTGTTTCGCTTGCTGCGTGTTTTGCAGCTGCCGATAAAGGCTCACCGTTTTTATGATAATCCTTAGCAATTTCAACTGCTTGAGAAAAAGTATATTCCTTTTCAGCCGACTTTTCTTTACCACGAATAACCAAAACAAATTCGCCCTTTGGTGCTTCATTGCTATACTTTTCGACAGCACCACTTAAAGTGGTATTAATAACTTCCTCATGAATTTTAGTAAGCTCACGACAAATGGCAATTTCACGGTCGCCAAACATTTGAAGCATATCTTTTAAAGTGTAAATAAGCTTATGCGGTGCTTCATAAAAAATCATTGTGCGTTCTTCATCTTTTAGCGACTCTAAATGCTCTTTTCGATTTCTTTTTGTTACCGATAAAAAGCCCTCAAAGGTAAATCTTGCCGAACTCATTCCCGAAATTGCCGCTGCAGTTGCAAAGGCGGTAGGTCCTGGCACTGACTCAACCTCAATGCCTTTTTCACGACAAAGCTTTATTAATTCTTCACCAGGGTCGGAAATTGCCGGCATACCTGCATCAGTAACAAGCGCACAGTTTTCACCCGCTAAAATGCGGTTTGCAATTTGCTCGCCTGCTGTTCCTCTGTTATGCTCGTGATAAGAAACAAGGCTGTTTTTAATCTCAAATTTATTAAGAAGCTTAAGCGTTACCCTTGTATCCTCAGCGGCAATAAAATCCGCATTTTTCAAAGTTTCTAATGCTCGCGGCGACATATCTGATAAATTACCTATCGGCGTACCGACAACATAAAGTTTAGCCATTTGTTTTTCCTCTCATAATTTTATAAATATCTGAAATTTCAGCAGTATCGCTGTTATCATCATTTTTTAAAACTAAATCTGGCAAAATATCATTACCGACTTTGCCACCTTTAATTCCGTTTATTAAAACAAGCATTGGTTTGTCATTTGCTTTATTTTTTACAAATCTAAAAGCTTTTGGCTCAATGCCTGCCCTTTTCATTTCAAAAACAACCTCGCCCATTCGCTCTGGTCTTTGGCAAATGCAAAATCTGCCATTTGGCATTAAGATTTTATTGGCACAAGCGCAAATATCAGCTAAAGTACATTCAATTTCATTTCTTGCAATATCAATACCAATATTTCCCGTGATTTTGCCTGAGCCTTTTCTTTTATAAGGAGGGTTGATTGTTACCAAATCAAATTTAGCCCTAAATTCATCAGGAATTGCTTTTAAATCACAATTAATCGGAAAAACGCTGTTTTCAACACCATTTTCTTTAACTGCCCTTTTAACAAGTGCAATAGCGTCTTTTTGAATATCAACAGCGCTTACCTTTATATTTTCATTATTTTGCAGCATTAAAAACGGAATAATTCCGCAACCTGTTCCAAGGTCGCAAGCGTTTTTGGCTTTTTTCGATTCCGAAAAATATTCAAGCAAAACCGCATCGGTACCAAAGCGGTGAACATCGCTACAAAATATATTATAAATTCCTAAAAATTCTTTTTTAAACATAAAACCTCTAAATAATATTAAAAGCGAGACAAATTACCCTTGCCTCGCTTTTAAATCTAATTGTAAAATTATTCAGCGATTGCTTCAACAGGACATCCTGCTGCGCAAGCACCGCAACTGATGCACTCATCAGCATTAATTTCATATTTACCGTCGCCTTCAGCAATAGCGCCTACAGGACATGTACCTGCGCAAGCGCCGCAAGCGATACATTCGTCAGAAATTTTATATGCCATCGAACATACACCTCCGTTTTTTTATAGTATTGTAACACATAATTTTTTATTTTTCAACTGTTTTTACAAAATTATTTCGTGTTTTCCTGAACATAATTCTGTATTTTTTCCGCCAAATGAAAAAACAGCAGTTGTATTTACAGGAACTTGCAAATTAAATTTAACATTTTCTTTGCGGTTAATTTCAACCTTAATATCGCCGTAAACTGTTTGCAAGGTTGCAGTTGCAAAATTAATTCCTTTTGGCAAATAAGGGCTTATTTCAAAGCGTTTATAGCCATTTTGAACAGGCTTAATACCGCATAAATATTTATAAAACCAAGTTGATGGTGCGCCACCTAAAAATGCGTGATTTTGAGAGCCACCGCCATTATAATTTTCAGGAAAAGTGGTTGCATCACATTCATTAATAAGCCACAACCAACCGCCCATATTTTCGTTAGTTATAAGCTTAAAAGCGGTATCTGATTCTTGAAGCTCTGACAACACTTTAAGAAAATGAGCCGAGCCCATAAAGCCTGTTGTATTAGCACCCTTTGCCTTAAAATCATCAATTAATGATTTTAAAACTGCACTTTTATATTCATCGGGGCAAACACCAAAAGCGAGTGCGTGAACATTAGCACTTTGAGTATTGTTATCATAATAAACCTTATCATTTTCAATATGTAACAAGGTTTTATTGATATTTTCTTTAATAATTTTTGCTATGTTAAAGTATTCAGCAAAATTCTCTTTATTCAAGCTTTCACAAATTTTTGCAAAGCACCAAACAGCCCTGTAAAAATATATTGCCGAAATAAATTCAGGCGATGATTTTTCAGGTGCAACCCAATCTTTATAGCTATAAAAAGACGGGTTTAATTTATAATTTTCATCGCAAAGGTTTAAAAGCAAATCGATATAGCCTTTTGAAATTTCATAATTTTCTTCGCAAAAACGCTTATCGCCATATTGCAACAAAACCTCATAAGGAATGAAAATGCAAGAAAGCGGCCAGTTAATATCAACGCTGTCATCAGTTGAACGAGGAAGCTCAACAGGAAGCCAGCCGCACTTTCGCTGACAATCATAGTAACTTTTAAACCATTGATAATAAAAGCCTAACATATCAAAATTCAGAATTTCTGCTTCGGCTACTGCAAAAGCGTCAGCAGTCCAACCACGCCTTTCTCTTTCAGGACAGTCAGTAGGAATATTAAGAAGATTTGATAAAAAGCCTTGCCTAGCGACTTTATTGATTTTATTAAGTCCCTCATTATCACAGCAAAATTCACTGTTTGAGTCAAGCTCGGTATGAACAAAATGCGCTGAAAAATCATTCGCTTCAATTTCGCCGTCATAATCAAAAATCTCAATATATCTGAAACCGATAGTCAAAAAATCGGTTCTGTGATGCTCTTTTTCATCAGATGCGAAAGTATATTCGCAATATGGCGGAAACTGCTCGCCTAAAACTATTCTGCCTGTTTCTTTATTAACCTTTTCGCCGTAACGAATAGTAATTTTTTGCCCTTTTTTACCCTTTAAGGTGTATTCTAAAATACCCGCCATATTTGTGCCAAAATCAATTTGAACACAGTCTTCAAATTTCTTTATTGCAACAGGCTTATAGGTTTCATAATCCTTTGCAACAAAATATTGATTTTCGATAAAAAGCGGTCCAAAGCTTATAACGCCGAATGGGTCGTGATAATAGCCCCAATCGCTGTCATCAAAACCGTTTTCGCAAAATCCTTTAAAATGCTTATTATTATCAAACTTTTCAACCTTACCTTTATACATAGGGTTGTCAAAGCC
>CACZIY010000105.1 GCA_902781345.1 Oscillospiraceae bacterium
ATGTTACATATCGTCACCTATTTTATTTTAAATATTGCACTTGAATACATATTGATAATATGCTATATTAGAATTAGATTAGTATATATTATTAAAATATAGTTATAATATATTTTATCACATTTTTAGATTTTAATCAATCATCAATTGCACCGAAAAACAAAGTTATTTATTTAGTTATTTTGTATAAATCAAACATTTTTTATGAGGTGAAATCTATTCAAAATAAATATTAAGTGTGTCGAAAAATACAAAATATCGCATTTTTTTGTAAATTATTGATTTTTTGAAAATAAAATGATATAATCAAAACAACAAAGAAATAATGGAGTAGATTTAAAATGTCTAAAAAATTTGAAGCAGTTGCAAGCGTGAAAGGCAATAAAAATTGGGATAAACTAATAGAGCGTGATGGTGAATTATCAAGAAGTCCCGATGAAGTCAGAAACGAATTCTCTCGTGATTATTCGAGAATTTTACATTCACTTGCCTATCGCCGATTAAAGCACAAAACGCAGGTTTTTTACAATATCGGCAACGACCATATTTGCACCAGAATGGAGCATGTTGCACATGTTGAGTCGGTCAGCACCACCATTGCCGATGCATTGGGGTTAAATACCGATTTAACCCGAGCAATCGCTATGGGGCACGACTTAGGTCATGCGCCATTTGGCCACAAAGGCGAAAAAATAATTGCGAATTTGACCAAAGAGCATTTGGGCAAAAACTTTTGGCATGAACAAAACGGGCTTAGGTTTGTTGACAACATTGAGTTGCTTGAAGATAAGCAGGCTTGCCACAAAAACCTTATGCTTACATACGCAGTCAGAGACGGCATTATTTCGCATTGCGGTGAAATTGATAAGAACAATTTATTCCCTCGTGAAAACCTTTCTGATTTGTGTTTGTTTAACAAGCCTGGCGAAGAAGAGCCTGCAACCTGGGAGGGTTGTGTTGTAAAGCTTTCTGATAAAATCGCATATGTCGGCAGAGATATTGAGGACGCTAAAAGGTTAGGCTTTTTATCACCTGATGATATGAAAACGCTCGAAGGCTTTGCAAAATCTTTTGACAGCACCGCCATTAATACCACCGTTATTATGCACAATTTAGTTATTGATGTTTGCAACAACAGTTCGCCTCAAAGCGGTATCGGTTTAAGCGAAAATTACGCTGAAAAACTAAAAGAAATCAAAGCATTTAACTATAATGTTATTTACAATAACGATAGGTTAAAGTATTTTGAAGAATATGCGAAGTTGATTATCAATTCAATTTTTACGCAGTTGAAAAAAGCTTATAAAAAAGGTGAAACTTTAAGCGAGCTTTCAAAAATGAAAGAGTATTACCCGATTTTAGCGGGCGATTTTTACAACTGGTTGATAAAATATGTTGATACTTCGATTTTGCCAAGTGAAGATTTGCAAAGAATGAGTATGTTTAAAAACAAAAAGATTTTTGGCATATTAGATGATGAAAAAACATTTTTGCAAGCGATTATTGATTATATTTCAGGCATGACCGACGGTTATGCAATAAAAGTTTATAACGAATTAATTACATTTTAAGATTTAACATCTAAAAATGCACCCTTTTGGGTGCATTTTTTGTTTTAGCAGTTGGAGCTGTTTGAATTGTTGTTGCAACAGTTATTATCTCCGACATCGCAGGATTGCGGGAAAAATTCATCGACAGGAAAACTGATTTTTTGGAACATTTCGCACGGCGAAGCGATTGTATCATCGCAATCTTTTTGCGGCATACAAAAGTCGTAAGACGGCACTAAAATTTGCACATTTCTAACCAGTTGAACAATGCTGAAAAGTCCGAGTGTTACAAAAAGCGCTCTTTCGGCATCAACCTGTATTTCGCCTCCGACATTTTCTAAAACGCTTTCAGGCACATTTGTAATTGTTTCGGCACAACTGCAAATATTGCAAATCTTCGAGTCAAGTATTACAGGGTCAACGCATTGCACGGTGCATTTTGGCAAATTTGTTCCGCTGACTGTAACATCATCTGCCGTAGCGACTACATTGGAGGTAAATGTTTTTACATTGCCCTCGCCGCCACATAAAATAACCTTTTTACTGTATGCGATTATGCCCTCATACTCTTGTGCCGGTGTTGTTGTATCAGTCGCAATTTCGGCTAAAATTGTGAAGTAAAAGGTCAAGTCGCAAGAATAATAACCTCTTTTAAAAGCGATTGGCTCAACATCAATTTCAACATCATCTACCTCGCAAGTTTTTACCCTGCAAGAAATTGCACTTGCTGCCGCAGTTTGCCCTGCTTCGTTAAAATAAACTCTTGCGTTTTCAATGCAATCTCTGTCCATACAGGAGTCGTAAACTCTGCCTGTATCAACACAAACCGCCTCGTTGAAAACGCTTTGATTGATAGAATCTGACATATACTTTCTCCTTTTTTCGCACTGTGAATATGTAATCAGTTCGCCGTGCGAATTTAAAAGCGAACTAATGAAGGCTGATAAATAAGCTTGCAAAACTTGCAAACTTTACTACAATATATGCTGATTCATAAGCATAAGTGAATATATTTTTCGCATATATTTTTAAAAAAGAAAAGGATTTTCGCGTATGGAATATTTTAACTATATTGTTATCGCATTTTTGAGTATTGCGGTTTTAACGGTGCTGATTTTCGCTTTAAAAACAAAAAAGTTTTTTAAGACGATTATTTCTTCGGCGATAATTGGCGAAAGCGTTTTGCTGATTTTGCATTTCACAAGTGCATTTACCGCTTTTACAATTGAGCTTACTCCGTTTACCTTAGGCACTTCGGGTATTTTTGGTTTACCAGGTGTGCTTGCAATAACAATTTGCAAGATAATTTTTAAATTGTAGAAGAAAATTTATGTGCTTTTGTCGGGACACATCGTAAGCCGTCTTATGTTTTGGGAAGGGGACCGCTTGCGGTGGAAGGGTTGTGTGTAACACCTCATCCGAGTTTTGTTTCACAAAACTTTGCTTCCCTCGAGGAGAAGGCTTTTAATTGCCCTCATCCGTCAAGCATTCGCTTGCCACCTTCCCCGAAAGTCGAAGGCTTTTTTAGTTTGTGCAAATTTATTCAAACAAAAATCCACCCGCTTAAAGCGAGTGGATTTTCAATTTTTATTTAGAATTTGTCATTCTCATAAGGGTCGTTATCGCCCTCATTTGAATATGTCGTTTGCTCTGGAATTATCTCGCTCTCTGCGATAATATCAAGAGTAGCATATTTTTCAAATTCTACTTTAATCTCTTCAAATTTCATTTTAAAAACTCTCCTCTCAATTAATTACGCATTTGCCCAAGCAGTAACTTGTTCTTTTTGAGCATCATTCAACATATTAAAGAATGAATTATCAGCAACGCATGCTCCTGCAACTGTTTTTAATGAACGGCCTTCTGTTGGCTGTGTTGCATAGTAAACTTTAGTATCTTCGCCCTCTTTTTCAAGTTTAACATAACCACGAGCTACAAAATCTTTTGTAATGTTAGTCTCTTTAATATTAACGATTGAAGCAGCGATTTCGCCCTCATTGTTAGCATACCAACCTGTTGTAGGAATATCAAGTACAGGGTCTGTGTCAAGTGTTAATTCACCACTTTCAAGCGGTGCGATTAATGTACCCATTGTAACTGTATAGCCGTCAGCCTTTGCTTGTGCTACTAAATCAGAATCAATATTTGTAATAAATCTGATACCGTTTACAGCACCAATACGAAGTTGTGCAGCTACATTTGTTGTACCTGCAATATCTTCATACGGGTCAACTACAGGTGCAGTTGGCTCTAATGCTTTAATATATTGAATATCATCAATATAGAAATTACTATAAGTATCACCGAATGAGAATAACAAATAATCAATATCTGTTAAGTTGCTACGGTCAATATAGATTTTATTTGAAGAACTATCAGCATATGTTGCGCCGTCTATATAGGTCCAAGCGAAACTTGATTGTGGAGAAGTAAACTTTTTCCAATAGTTGACACCATCAACTTGAACGCCTATATGAACAGGGTTACCATCTTTTGTATTTGCATATAACAATGCTACTCTTAACATAATAGCATCATCTAAATCATGAGTGCCGTCATTAACTGCAACTTTCATATATTTTGCATTATTGCTATATGAGCCAGTAACTTTCAAACCATAAGTTGAACTTGGAACTAAACTTGTTGCTATTGCACTGGTATTACGCGTAAAAGTATTACCTGCTGCTGTAGCACCTGTTGAGTTTTCTTCCCAGTCATATAATGTATAAGGTGTAGCATCTGCTAATTTAAATACATTGTTATCACCATCTGCATATACAAAGGTAATATTATCTACATAGAAATAAGTAGTGCTTTGAGTTCCTGACTTATAACCAAAAGTAATTGAATTATAAGCAGTTAAATCAGCAACGCCTGATAAATCAGCAGTATACCATCTACCTGTACCAGATAATGTAGCATCATCTAATGGAAGATTTACAAGATCAGAAGGGTCACTTCCGACTTTTGCGGTAGTTCCGGTTAAACCAACTCTTAAATCAGCAAATGGCTCGGTAGTTTTAGCCCAGAATTTGATTGCTACCGGAGTAGTTAATTTCCAACCGGGAGTTAATGTAACACCAAGTTTGTT
>CACZIY010000106.1 GCA_902781345.1 Oscillospiraceae bacterium
CCTGTCATATAAACATCATGTTCAGTATAAACTTTTTTCGTAATTTTTCTTTCGAGCAAATCAAGCTGTTCGGCACTCATTGTATCAGGAATTTCAATATGAACCGAAGCAATTTGCTTTTGCGGTCCGTAATTGTGAATAATTAAGTCGTATGCACCGCTGACCTCATCAAAAGAGCAAATTGTCTTTTTAACCTCTTTTGAAAAAGACGCTTGCGTTCTCTCACCCAAAACTAAGCTTACAGTATCTTTAAGCATTTCAAAACCAGATTTTATAATTACTACTGAAATAATCGCACCAAGCCAAGCTTCAAGCGAAATATTAAAGAACAAATAAATAAACGCTGCAACTAATGTTGAAAAAGATATAATTGAGTCAAAAAGCGCATCTGTTCCCGATGCTATTAAAGATTCAGAGTTAACACTTTTTCCTTTGCCCTTAACATAAAGACCAAGCACGATTTTAACAACTACCGCAACCGCAATAATAATCAGAGAAACGCTTGAATAATCAGGCTTTTCAGGGGTTATTATCTTTTTAACCGATTCAACAAAAGAAGTAACACCAGCGTAAAGAATAATAACCGAAATTATCATTGTGCTCAAATACTCTACCCTGCCGTAACCCAAAGGGTGCTTTTTATCAGGAGCTTTGCCAGCAAGTTTTGTTCCGATTATTGTTATAATTGAAGAAAGTGCATCACTTAAATTGTTTACAGCATCAAGAACAATCGCAACAGAATTTGAAATAAGTCCTATAACCGCTTTAAATCCTGCTAAGAAAACATTTGCGATTATTCCGATAATGCTTGTTTTTATAATGACTTTTTCTCTGCTCATAAGTTTTAATTCTCCATTAATTTATAAAGAATACTATAAAGCATTTTTGCTTCATCTTCAGAAAGATTTATACAACTTCCTATTTTAAGCGGTATATCTTTTACTTGTTCTTTTAATTCTTTGCCTTTTTCGTTTAAATTTACTACAACGCTTCGCTCGTCCTGTTTGCTGCGAACACGCTCAACATAACCGCTTTTTTCCAACTTTTTCAAAAGCGGAGTAATTGTTCCGCTGTCAAGCATAAGCCTTTCGCAAATCTCATTAACTGAAATGCCGTCTTTCTCCCACAAAACCAAAAAAACAATATATTGAGTGTAGGTTAAACCAAGGGGTTTTAAATAAGGTGTATAAAGACCTACCGTTTTTCTTGATGCCGCATAAAGCGGAAAACACAATTGATTTTGAAGTTTTAACGCTTCATCATTCATAAACACACCTCATTATATAAGTTTTGCTACTTCTTCTTCAACTTTTTTCATATCTACAATCGGCTCAAAACGAGCAACAACATTGCCTTGTCTGTCAACAAGAAATTTTGTAAAATTCCATTTAATATCAGGGTTATTCTTATAATCCTTGTCAATTTTTTTGAGCATTGTATTCATTGCAATTGCCTTTACACCTTTGCCAAAGCCCTCAAAGCCTTTTTGACTTTTAAGAAATTCGAAAAGCGGTAAAGCGTTTTCGCCGTTTACATCAGATTTTTTCATCTGCGGAAACTTTGTGTTATATTTTAGCGTGCAAAACTCGTGAATTTCCTCATCTGTACCCGGTGTTTGCCCTGCAAACTGATTACAAGGAATGTCAAGAATTTCAAAGCCTTTTTGATTAAATTTTTCGTAAATTCTTTCCAAATCCTTATATTGCGGAGTAAAACCGCAACCCGTTGCAGTGTTTACCACCAAAAGCACCTTGCCCTCAAAGGTTTTAAGTGAAACATCTTCGTTTTTTGAATTTTTTACTGAAAAATCATAAATATTCATTTTGTTGCCTCCATAAATTATATTTTGTACAATTGTATTGTATCAAATATAAATCAAAAAGTCAAGTGTTTTTTTCAACATTTTAATAATAATTATAAAAACTCATTATTTTTCAAAAAAATGCAAAAAAAGTCTTGACTTTTCAGTGCCGATATGGTATATTATTTAGGCGTTCAAATTTATACGCTGGTGTAGCTCAGTTGGTAGAGCAGCTGATTTGTAATCAGCAGGTCGGGGGTTCAAGTCCGTCCACCAGCTCCACTATCCCTGTTCAAGTCTTGTGCGGACTTGAACCCTAAGAGGGTTTTTGCGTTAAGGAAACTTGCCAGTGGCAAGTTTTTAGCAAAAAGCGGTGAAGTGGCTATGCCACGAGCCATTAGCACACAAGCGAATGCGAAGTGGGCGTGTCCGTCCACCAGCTCCATTCCCTTGCTCAATGAGTGAGGGAAAATATTATGGGAGTGTTCCCGAGTGGCCAAAGGGGGCAGACTGTAAATCTGTTGTCTCTGACTTCGGTGGTTCGAATCCACCCGCTCCCACCAAACAAAAAAGCTGTCCAGTAGGGCAGCTTTTTTGTTTTTAAAAAGTGGTAGTAAGCAGAAACAGCGCGGTTCGTCGAAGCAGGCAAAAAGGCGCGTCAGCCTTTTTGAACTGTGAAGTCGCGAGCAAATCAATTTTTTTGGCACCACTCGCAGTGGTCAAAAAAATGATGGCGCAGCGTATCCACCCAAAAAACTCGTCCAAAAGGACGAGTTTTTTTGTTTTGTTAAAAATGTTAGTAGATAGCTTAATTGACAAGTAAGATTTTTAGGATTTTGATTTATACGGGACGGATATTTTGACGGTTGTTCCGCTTTCATGACCGCTTGATATTGTCAGCGTGCCGTTACACATCATTTTAAGTCGCTGTTGAATGTTACTCAAAGCAGTATGCGCGATGATACCTTCATCAACATCAAAACCTACGCCTGTGTCTTCAACGGTAATTATTATGTTATCGTTCATCAACTGCGTCTTAACAGAAATGCACAGTGGCTCATCTGAATTAGGGTCCATACCGTGCTTGACTGAGTTTTCAACAATCGGTTGAAGCGTAAGTGGCGGTAGTCGAAAATCGACAATCGGCGTGTCGTATTTAACAACAAGCATATTCTCGTGTTGAGCCTGCTCAACTACAAGGTAGGTTTTGGTATGCTCGAGCTCAGTTGAAAACGGAATAGTTCCCTCGCTTGCAATAGCATTAAAATTATTACGCAGATAATTGGTGAAATCAAGCGTTACCTGCTGTGCCTTATCCGCATCTTGTTTACAAAGATAATAAATTGTCGTCATAGTATTATAAATAAAATGCGGACGCATTTGCAACACCATAACGCTGGCACGCTGATTGGCAATTTCCTGTTGTGAGTGCGTGTATTTCTCAACATTGTCTTTAAGAATCAAAGCGAACACTACCAGTGCCAAAATCGCCATACTGAAAATAATAAATATCTCAACATGAATAAACATGTGGGTAAAAATTGAGACAGTCATCGGCACTAAATAGATAAGCAACGCCACAAAATACTTACTTGGGAGCTTATTGCGCCTTTTTATAAGAGCAACAATGTTTAAAAACATCATCAGCACAAGCGGAAACAACCACAGCGCCCATAACGGACCACGAGTAAAATGGTTGTCATCAGTTACATAATAAAAAACAGTTGTGAACTGCGTGCTGACAAGAAAAGCAACGAATATTCCGAGCAGTGCGGTTACCAATTTAAACAGCAAACTGCTTTTTATGGCTTCACCGCAGTGATGAAGCAAAAAGAATATCGGCATAAATATTGGCGTTGAGAGAAACAGTCCTTCAAACATATAGATAATTCTTGACTCTACTGCTTTTGTGGGGTCTTTCCAAAAAAGCTCCGCTAAAAAGCAACAAACGCAGCACAGAAAAAACAAAGAAAACAAAGCGACAAAAAAGCGCCTGCTCCAGCGGTCAAGTGTCGGTACCAAAATGGATAATCCTATGCCGAACAACATCATCAACATCATCGCACCTACCAACGAGAAAACGACAACATTAATCCAATCAATCATTCTGTAGCCCCCCTGTAATAAAAGGATATCTTAGCTTTGCAAGTTGCTTCTTAACCTCTTCGGGTGTAATAGGTTTAAGAATAAATCCACTCGCTCCCGTTTTCCATGCGTCAAAAGCATAATCGCTGTAAGCGGTCAGATATATCACATTAGTATGCTCATTGATTTTTAGCAACTCATTGCAAACATCAAACCCGCTTGTCATACCCATTTCAATATCGAGAAAAGCAAGCGAAATGTAGTTTTCTTTTGCATATTCAATAGCCTGTGCCGGTTTTGTAAAGCCCTTAATCACAGCGTTTGGCATAACCTCCTCCAAAATCGGCAAACCGCCAGTAAGAATAACCTTGTTATCGTCAAGCATAATGACATTAGGACGCTCCTCGCTTTTGGCAACATCATTAAGAAGCCTATCAACACTAACATTCAGACAATCGGCAAGTTTATATATCATACTAACATCGGGAAGACGGTTTCCGTTTTCCCAATGCGTTATTGTAGAACGGGTTACAAACAAACGCTCCGCAATCTCGCGTTGAGACATATTATTCTTTTTTCTCAGTTCTTTTAAGTTTTCCGCAAAAATCTTATTCATAATTTGCTATATCCTTATTTTAATAATATATACTAATCTAATTCTAATATAGCATATTATCAATATGTATTCAAGTGCAATATTTAAAATAAAATAGGTGACGATATGTAACAT
>CACZIY010000107.1 GCA_902781345.1 Oscillospiraceae bacterium
GAAAATGTTTACAGAGTATCAAAAAGCACAAAGAATTATAAAGAAATTATGCAAGCAGGTCTTGAATGTATCGGCGATATTGACCTTTATGATATTTTTGAGGCGGTAACGCTTGCAGTTAAAAGTCTTTCGCAAATAAGTGATGACTTTGTGCTTGAGATTTCGCATTTAGGCATTTTGTCATCTGTTTTAGATGATGTTTGTGATGATGAGCTTTTTCAAACACAAGCGCTTG
Source organism: Oscillospiraceae bacterium (assembly GCA_902781345.1). GTDB lineage: Bacteria > Bacillota > Clostridia > Oscillospirales > Acutalibacteraceae > RUG11462. The sequence continues at coordinate 236 of CACZIY010000107.1, forward strand.
AATTTATCTCGCAAAAGAACACTCACGATTTAGCAAGACTTTGCGAAAAGTTTGAAATTTCTTCTGAAAAGGCTGAAAAATTGGTTGAATTTGTTTCAACTTATGGCGAGCGAAACGAAGTTTTGCAAAAGCTTAAAGGCATTTGCCAAAATGAGAGCTTAAGCGAGCTTGAAACACTTTCAAATATGCTTGATAATTCTGAATTCAGCGATAAAATTATATTCGATTTTTCGGTTGTTAACGATATGAGTTATTACAACGGTATTGTTTTCAAAGGATTTTTGAGCGAGATTTGCGAGGGTGTGCTTTCGGGCGGTCAATATGATAACTTAATGCAAAAGATGGATAGAAAATCAGGTGCGGTTGGCTTTGCACTTTATCTTGATTTGTTAGAGCAATTAAGCAAGCCGAAAAAAGAGTTTGATATTGATGTTTTGCTTATTTATAAAGACAGTGATGATAAGCAAAAAGTCGCTCAAAAGGTTAATGAGTTTGTCAGTCGCGGTCTTTCGGTTTCAGCACAAAAGTGCGTTCCCGAAAAGCTAAGATACAAACAAAAAATTGAGATTTAAGGAGGGATTTGAATGCTTAATGTTGCTTTGCCAAAAGGCAGACTCGGCGAAAAGGTTTACGCTATGTTTGAAGCGGCAGGCTTTCCTTGCCCTTCTATTAAAGAAAACACAAGAAAGCTCATTTTTGAAAATGAGGAAAAGCAAGTTCGTTACTTTTGGGTAAAGCCCTCCGATGTTTCGATTTATGTCGAACGAGGTGCGGCTGATATAGGCGTAGCAGGTAAAGATATTTTGCTTGAATATGAGCCTGATGTTTACGAACTTTTGGATTTGAATTTAGGTAAATGCCGAATGGCAGTAGCAGGTCCTAAAGATTTTTACGATGACGGCGAAAAAACGCTGAAAGTTGCTACAAAATTTACTAATATTGCCGCAAATTATTACAACAGTATCGGCAGAGATATTGATATTATTAAGCTTAACGGTTCGATTGAGATTGCGCCGATTTTAGGGCTTTCCGATGTAATTGTTGATATTGTTGAAACAGGCACAACGCTTAAAGAAAACGACCTTGAGGTTAAAACTGAAATTTTGCCGATTAGTGCAAGACTTATTGCAAATAAATCGAGTTTTAAATTTAAAGGCGAATTGATTGAAAGCGTTTCAAAAAGCATTGAAAAACAGGTGAAATAATATGATAAAAATTTACAACTACGGCGAAGTTTCTAACGCTGAAATTTTTAAAAGAGAAAATATCGATTCTGGCGTTGAAGCAATTGTTGCTGAAATTATCGCTAATGTAATAAAAAACGGCGACAAAGCGCTTTTTGAATACGCTTTGAAGTTTGATAAGGCTGATATTTCCGCTTTGGAGGTTAGCAAAGAGGAAATTGATGAAGCATTTAATATAGTTGAGCCAGAGTTTTTAGAAATAATTAAAGAAGCGGCTCAAAATATTAAAAATTTCCACGAAAAACAAGTTAAAAACAGTTTTATTATAAATGAGAAAAACGGTGTTGTTACAGGTCAAAAGGTTATGCCGATTGAAAAGGTCGGTCTTTATGTTCCAGGTGGTACAGCCGCCTACCCATCTACCGTTTTGATGGACAGCGTTCCTGCTAAAATTGCAGGTTGTAAGGAAATTGTTATGGTTACACCACCGCAAAGCAACGGCAAGGTTAACCCTGTTATTCTTGCGGCTGCTAAAATTGCAGGAGTTGATAGAATTTTCAAGGTTGGCGGTGCTGGTGCTATTGCCGCTTTGGCTTACGGTACCCAAACTATTCCAAAGGTTGATAAAATTGTTGGCCCTGGTAATGCTTTTGTGGCTGAAGCAAAAAAGCAGGTATTTGGCAAGGTTTCTATTGATATGATAGCAGGACCGAGCGAAATTTTGGTAGTTGCTGATTCAACCTGCAACCCTAAATTTGTGGCTGCTGATTTATTATCACAAGCAGAGCACGACAAAATGGCAAGCGCTGTTTTAGTAACTGATTCAAAAGATTTTGCTTTAAAGGTAAGCGATGAGCTTGAAAAACAAATACCTCAACTTCAAAGGGCTGAAATTGCAAGAACTTCAATTGATAACAACGGCAAAATCATTGTTGCTGAAAATGATTTAATAAAGGCAATTGATATTGCTAACGAAATTGCACCTGAACACCTTGAGCTTTGTGTTGATAATCCTTTTGATTATCTTGATAAGGTTAAGCACGCAGGCTCAATCTTTATGGGTAAGTATTGCCCTGAAGCGTTAGGCGATTATTTTGCAGGACCTAACCACACTTTGCCTACAAGCGGTACTGCAAGATTTTCTTCACCGCTTTCTGTTGATGATTTTGTTAAAAAATCGCAATATACCTATTACACTGCTGACGCTTTGAAAAAAGTGGCAGAAAAAGTTGCTTATTTTGCAAATAAGGAGGGTCTTGACGCACACGCTAAAAGTGCAATAGTGCGTTTTGAAAAAGACTGATGAGTAAATTTTTTACTGAAAAGTATTCTTCGCTGACTCCGTATACACCTGGTGAGCAGCCGAAGGATTTAAAGTATATAAAACTTAACACAAACGAGTCCCCTTTTTCCCCTGCTGATGAGGTTTGTAAAGCAGTAGAAAAGGAAGCTAAAAGCTTAATGCTTTACAGCGACCCTGAGTGTGTTGCTTTAAGAAAAAAATTAGCAAAGGTTTTAGGGGTAAAGGAAAACAATGTCATTATGACAAATGGCTCTGATGAAGTTTTAAACTTTGCTTTTATGGCTTTTGCCGATAAGAAAAATCCGCTCGCCTTTCCTGATATTACTTATGGCTTTTACCCTGTTTTTGCACAATTAAACGCAATTGATTATGAGGAAATACCGCTAAGAAAAGATTTTTCTATTGATGTTAATGATTATATCGGCATTAACAAGACAATTGTTATTGCAAATCCAAATGCGCCGACAGGCTTGTGCTTATCGCTTGAAAGTATTGAAAAAATCGTTTCAAGCAACAAAGATAATGTTGTAATTATTGATGAAGCTTACATTGATTTTGGCGGCGAAAGTGCAGTAAAACTGACTGAAAAATACGATAACTTGCTTGTTACGGGTACTTTTTCAAAATCACGCTCGTTAGCAGGCGGACGACTCGGTTTTGGTGTTGCAAACGAAAAAATTATTAATGATTTAAACACTATTAAATATTCAACAAACCCTTACAATGTAAACAGGTTGACTGCTGTTGCAGGCGAAGCGGTTTTAGATGAAAACGATTATTATATGAATAATTGTAAAATAATAATCGAAAATCGTGAGTTTACAAAGTGTGAATTAGAAAAGTTAGGGTTTGAAGTTTTAGATTCAAGTGCAAATTTCTTATTTGCAAAGACCGATAAAATAGACGGTGAAACGCTTTACAAAGAGTTAAAGAAAAAAGGCGTTTTGGTAAGGCATTTTGATAAGCAAAAAATAAAAGAATATAACCGTATTACTATTGGAACAAAAGAACAAATGGAGATTTTAATATACAAAATCAAAGAAATTTTTAAGGAGAAAGAATTATGAGAACAGTTGAACTTTCAAGAAAAACTGCTGAAACCGATATCGCTTTAAAGCTTAATTTAGACGGTAACGGTAATGCAAAGGTTGACAGCGGAAATGGCTTTTTCGACCACATGTTAACTCTTTTTGCTAAACACTCTAAATTTGATTTAGAGGTAGCTTGCAAGGGCGATACTAATGTAGATTTTCACCACAGTGCTGAAGATATTGGCATAGTTTTAGGCGAAGCCTTTAAAAAAGCACTCGGCGAAATGAAAGGCATTACTCGTTATGCTGATACTACATTGCCTATGGACGAAGCTTTAATTTTAACTGCGGTTGATATTTCTGGAAGAAGTTATCTCTCATTTAATCTTGATATTCCTACTGAAAAAATAGGCGATTTTGATAGCGAGCTTATTGAAGAATTTTTCAATGCATTTATAAGAAAAGCAGAAATTACATTACACATTAATCAATTGGCTGGTACAAATTCGCACCACATTGCTGAGGGTGCTTTTAAATCTTTTGCTGTAACACTTAAAAAAGCAGTTGAAATTCAGCAAAAATTTAAAGATGAAGTTCCATCTACCAAAGGTGTTTTATAATGATAGCAATTATTGATTATGGCGTAGGTAATTTATTTTCACTTTGCTCTTCTTTAAAAATTATCGGCGAAGATGCAGTTATTACAAGTGATGAAAATGTAATAAAATCTGCTGATAAGCTTATTCTCCCAGGCGTTGGCGCTTTTGGCGATGCTATGGAAAAGTTAAGTGAAAGCGGTCTTGATAAAGTTATTAGCGGTAAAGATATTATGGGTATTTGTCTTGGTATGCAACTGCTTTTTGAAAAAAGTTTTGAGTATGGCGAGCATAAAGGCTTAGGTCTTATTAAAGGAAATGTTGTGCCGATAGAAGATTATATTCCAAATAATCTTAAAATTCCGCATATTGGCTGGAACGCTTTGCATTTTAAGAATAATAGTAAGATTTACAAATACATTAACGAAAATGATTGCGTTTATTTTGTTCATTCTTTTTATGCTGCGGACTGTGATGAAAGTGTTACCGCTACCGCTGAATACGGCAAAGAACTTACCGCTTCGGTGCAAAAAGGCAATGTTTACGGTTGTCAGTTTCACCCTGAAAAAAGTGGAAATGTCGGACTGAAAATCTTAAAAGCATTTTGCGAAAAGGAGGAAAAATAATGGTAATTCTTCCTGCAATTGACTTGTTTGATAAAAAAGCGGTACGCTTATTTAAAGGTGACTATGAAAATATGACCGTTTATAGCGATAACCCTATTGAAATTGCTCGTGATTTTGAAAAATGCGGTGCAAAATTCATTCACATGGTTGATTTAGAGGGTGCAAAAGACGGTACTACACCTAATATTGAGATAGTAAAACAAATTGCAAGTGAAACTTCGCTTTTTGTTGAAATAGGCGGCGGTATAAGAACATTGGAAACCGCCGAAAAATACATAAATTCTGGCGTTGGCAGAGTAATTCTTGGTACTGCGGCAGTCGAAAATGAAGAGTTTTTGAAAAGTGCTGTTAAAAAATACGGTGAAAAAATTGCTGTCGGTGCTGATGTAAAAGACGGATATATTGCGATTAAAGGTTGGTTAGAAAAATCAAAAATCACGCTTGATGAATTTCTTTTGAAAATGCAAAAAATCGGTGTTAAAAATGTAATTTGCACCGATATTTCAAAAGACGGCGCAATGAAAGGTACTAATCTTCCGCTTTATAAAGAATTATCGCAAAAATACTCGCTTGATATTACTGCGTCTGGCGGTGTTTCAACGCTTGACGATGTAAAAGCACTTCGTAAAATGGATATTTACGGTGCTATTATCGGCAAGGCTTATTATACAGGCGCAATTGATTTAAAAGAGGCATTGGAGGCGGCGAAATGATTACAAAAAGAATAATTCCCTGCCTTGATGTTAAAGACGGCAGAGTGGTTAAAGGCACAAATTTTCTAAATTTAGCCGATGTATCCTCCCCTGTTAAATTAGCGCAATTTTACACCGAAAACGGTGCTGATGAACTTGTTTTTTATGATATTACCGCCTCTTCTGACGGCAGAAAACTTTTTACCGATATTTTGGTAGAAACTGCAAGCAAGGTATTTATTCCGCTCACTGTCGGTGGTGGTATCAATACCGTTGAAGATTTTGACAGAGTTTTAAAATGCGGTGCCGACAAGGTAAGCGTAAATTCAGGTGCTATTAAAAATCCTAATTTAGTCAGTGCTGCAGCACAAAAATATGGTAATCAATGCGTTGTTTTATCTGCTGATATTAAGCGTGTTGACGGCTCTTTTAGAGTGTTTGCTAAAGGCGGCAGAGAAAACACAGGTATGGAAGCTATTTCCTGGATTAAAAAATGTGTTAATAATGGCGCTGGCGAAGTTGTTGTAAACTCGATTGATACTGACGGTGTAAAACAAGGCTTTGACATTGAAATGTTAAAAGCTGTTTGCGATGCTGTCAATGTTCCGGTTATTGCTTCAGGCGGTGCAGGCAGCAAGCAAGATTTTGTTGATTTATTCAAAGCAATTCCTGATATTGATGCAGGTCTTGCGGCTTCGGTGTTCCATTTTGGTGAAATTAAAATACCTGATTTAAAAAAAGAACTTGATAAGAACGATATTATTGTGAGGTTATAGTAATGGTAGATATTAATAAACTTAAATTTGATGAAAAAGGCTTAATTCCTGCAGTTGTTGTTGACTCGATAACTAAAAAGGTTTTAACTGTGGCTTATATGAACAAGGAAAGCCTTGAAATTTCAATGGAAAAAGGACTTACTTGTTTTTACAGTCGTTCAAGACAAGAGCTTTGGTTAAAAGGCGAAACAAGCGGTAATTATCAACACATTGTTTCGATTACCGCTGATTGCGATAACGATGCTTTGGTGGTTGTAGTTGAAAAAGACGGTCCTGCTTGTCATAC
>CACZIY010000108.1 GCA_902781345.1 Oscillospiraceae bacterium
CGAGGGCAAAAAGTATTTAAGAATTATAGACTATAAATCCAGCCCAAAGGATTTGAATTTGTCAGAAATTTTTGCAGGTCAAAAATTACAAATGCCTTTGTATATGAAAGCGATTATTGAAAACGGCAAGCAAAAATTCGGTGAGTGCTTGCCTGCGGGAATGTTTTATTTCCCAGCAAACGAAGCGGAGGTTGATTCTGGCAAGGCTAAAAACGAAGAAGAAAAGGCGATTGAATTACAAAAGAAACATAAACTATGCGGTATGTTTCTTGATGAATCAGGCGCTTATGTTTCTATTGAGCCAGAAGGAAAAGGTATTTATTCACCTGTAAAAATTAACAGCGGAGAGCTTAAATCAACTTCAATATATTCCCAAAAGCAATTCGATATTTTATCAAAATATATTGAGCATTTATTAGTCAAAAATGCAAATGAAATCTTAAACGGCGATATTACAGTTAATCCTAAAAAAGAAGCTTGCACTTTTTGCGATTACTATGATATTTGTAAGTTTAAAGGCGAGTTAGCTGATATTGAAAAGCTTGAATCAACTGAAGCATTTCAAAAAATGCTTGAAGCAGTTGAAACAAAGGGAGGTGAGCAATAATGAAATTTACCAATGAACAGAATCAAGCATTAAACGCTAAAGGCAGAGTGTTAGTTTCAGCTGCTGCAGGTAGCGGAAAAACTGCTGTTTTGGTTGAAAAATGTGTTAATTTAATCTGCGATGAAAACAACCCTGTTTCAATTGATAAAATTCTTGTTGCTACCTTTACAGTTGCGGCCGCTGCAGAAATGAAAGCTCGAATTTTAAAGGCGATAAATGAAAGGTTAAAGAAAAACCCACAAAGCGTTTATTTACGCCAACAAAAGCTTTTGTTACCGTCTGCAAAAATCGGTACAATCGACAGTATGTGCATTTCGCTTGCAAGAGAATATTTTTATCAATTAGGCATTTCGCCTGACTTTAAAATTGAAGACGCTACTGCTGAAAACAGGCTTAAAAATGCTACTATTGATGAAGTAATAAACAAGCATTTTTTAAACGGCGATGAAGAATTTTTACAGCTTTATACAATCTTTAACAGCAAAAAAGAGGAATTCGGCTTAAAAGGCTTTGTTTTCAAGTTTTATGATTATTTAGTATCATTACCATTTCCGCAAGATTATTGCGATAAGGTTATGAGCATTTATGAAAATTTCGATGAAAACAGCGTTATTTTTGATGTGGCTTATGACTATTACAGCGATTTGCTTATAAATAAAATCACAATTATAGAAAATGGTTATGAAGCGCTTAAAAGTGATGAAAAACTCTTTGAAAAATATGGCCCTAATTTTGAAGAAGTCAAATTTAAACTCAATAAGGCTTTAGAGTTTGTTAATAATAAAGATTACGACAGCCTTTATGATATGTTGCAAAACTATTCAAATGTCAGATTAAATCAGGCTAGAGGTGTTGATGAAGCTTTTAAAGCAAGAATGAAATCAATCAAAGAAGATTGTGAAAAAGCTTTTGCAGAGTTAAGTAAAGTCTTTTATTTTAGCAAGCAAGAACTAATTTTAGAAAACGAAAAAATTAAACCTCTTATCAAAAAGTTTATAGAAATCACTTTGGAATTTTCAAATTTATTATTTGAAAAGAAAGTGAAAAATAATCGCTTTTCATTTTCAGATATTGAAAATATTGTTTTAAAGCTTCTTGTTAAAAAAGAAAACGGTAAAATCACTTATTCACCTGTAGCACAAGAGCTTTCGCAAAAATACTATGCTGTTTTTGCTGATGAGTATCAAGATACAAACGATTTGCAAAACACAATTTTTGAAGCAATTTCAAACGGTGGTAAAAAGCTTTTTATGGTGGGCGATGTCAAGCAAAGTATTTACCGCTTCAGAAACGCTAACCCTAAAAACTTTTTGAACTTCAGAGAAAGTCTTCCTGATTATAAAGAGGGAAGCGAAAGCTCGAGAGTAATAATGTCGGGTAATTTCAGAAGCCACGGCGATATTTGTAGTTTTGCAAACATTCTTTTTTACCGACTTTTCTCCAAAAAATGCGGTGAAATGGACTATTTTGATGTTGATAAATTGGTTAATAAAGCGGAATATAAAGAGGTTGATATGCCGAGAGTTTCGCTTGATTTAATTCAGCAGTGCTCGCCAGATTATTCGTCATATGAACATCAAGCATTTCATATTGCAAAAATCATTAAAGATATGATGAATTCTGAGCCTTGCATTTATGACAGCGAAACAAAACAGCTCAGAAAAGCAAAATATAGCGATTTTTGCGTTCTTATTCGTAACAGAACTCATTTTGACACTTATGGAAATGTTTTTGAATCATTTTCAATTCCTGTCAGACTTGATAAAGAAAGAAGCTTGTTAGACAACCCTGAAATCATTAACATTTTTTCAGCGTTGCAGGTAGTCGAAAATCCGTTTTTAGATATACCTTTGATAACGCTTATGCTTTCGGACATTTACTCATTTTCTACCGAAGAAATTGCGAAAATCCGTGCTGAAAATAAAAATGTTGAGTTTTACAGAGCGTTGCTTTCTTACAAGGAAAAAAGCGAAAAACTAAAAAGCTTTTTAGAGGAAATTGAAGAATTCAGAAAATTTTCAATAAACAGCTCAGTTCTTTCTTTAATTAACAAAATACTTATTAAAACCGGCTATGAAAACACAGTTTTTTCTTATGAAAACGGTGATGAGGCTTATAACAACTTGATTGCTTTTAAAAATAAAGCAAAAGATTTTGAAAATAACAATGCAAACGGTCTTGCCGCTTTTGTTAACTACATAAGAGCATTGAACAAAAGCGGAATTTCCACTAAAAACAATCCTATTGATGAAAAAGGCGATTTTGTAAAGGTTATGACAATTCACCGTTCAAAAGGCTTGCAATTTCCTGTTTGTATTGTTGCCGAGCTTGAAGCGAAATTTACAACGATTGATATAAGCAGCAGCTTAATTCTTTCAGAAAAAGTCGGTATAGGTATTAAATATTACGATAAAGAGAGAAAAACAAAAATAACAACCTTTTCTAAAAACATTGCCGCTTTAGAGAAAAAAGCTTCGCTTATTTCTGAGGAATTGCGTTTGCTTTATGTTGCTTTAACAAGAGCAAAAGATTTTCTTTATTTAGTCGGCTATAAGGAAAATGCAAATAATAGTTTAAATAAAGTTTACCAAAGCGTAACCTGGAACACTCTCGACAGAATTAACCCTTATTATGTCAGAAATTGCAGTTGTTATCTTGATATGATTTTGCCGATTGCACTTCGTCATCCTTGTGGTAAAGAGTTGCGAAAAAACTGCGAATTTAGACCTAAAATAATCGATTGTGATGATAAATTGCAAACAAGGGTTGTAAAAGAAATTGACTTTTCTGTTTCGGAAGAACAGCAAGAAAAAGAAGAAAAGGCTTTTGATGAAAATCTTTATAATAAAATCAGTGATAATCTTGAGTTTTCTTACAAATACAAAGATTTGAACAAAATTTTTGTAAAGCAAAGTGCTTCGGCGTTGGCTCATAAAGAATTTGCTTCTGATTATGACTATTCAAACAAGCCTGTATTCTTGCAAAATCAGCGACTTTCAGCTTCGCAAAAGGGAACTGCTATGCACAAATTTATGCAGTTTTGCGATTTTGCTGCGGCTAAAAAAGATGTTTTAGCCCAAGCAAAAGCCCTTGTTGAACAAGGTAAATTAACAACTGACGAAGCAAAATCGTTAAAAATTGAAAGCTTAACAGCATTTTTAAATTCATCACTTTGCGAAAAGATAATTAAAAGTGAAGCAGTTTACAAAGAGCAAGGCTTTATGGTTGAAATTCCAGCTAATGAAATTTATGATGATTTAGATGAGCAATTTGTTGGCGAAAATATTATAATTCAAGGCTTTGCGGACCTTTGCTTTGCTGATGGTGATGGTATTTTTATAGTGGATTACAAAACCGATAAAGCAGATGAAAATGAGCTTGTAAAACGCTATAAAAAGCAGTTAGATGTTTACGAAAAGGCTTTGAAATTAACCTTTAATAAAGAGATAACAGGCAAGGCAATTTACTCATTTTATTTAAACAAAATCATAACACTTTAAAAGATTTTTTCAAAAAAGCAAAAAAATGCTTGTAATTTTATAGGTTTTGTGGTAAAATTACTTTGTTAATTATCTAAAAACTATGGAGGTCAAAACAAAATGGCTTGGTATTCTTACGTTTTAGGCGGCGTTTTAATCCTTTTTGCTTTAATTATTATTGCCGTTATTCTTCTTCAAGAAGGTAGAAGAAAAGGTATTTCAGGCGTTATTTCTGGTGGCGCTGATACATTCCTTTCAAAAGGTAAAGCAAGAGCAGTTGATGCAGTACTTGCTCGTTGGACAAAGTGGATTGCCATTCTCTTTGGTGCAGTACTTGCTCGTTGGACAAAGTGGATTGCCATTCTCTTTGGTTTGTTAGTAGTCGCTGCATTTGTATTAAGTTTAGTTTTATAATTTAATATAAAAATAAAAAGCCCGAATTTTTCGGGCTTTTTATTATGCATTTTTATTCAGCAACAAATTTGATATTATTATCCTTTGCATATATTTCGGTTTTTGAGCCTGGTTTTCCGTAGATAGTTAAAGCTTTACAACCTAAAAATACATCAAACCCAAGTGTTGAAACACTTTCGGGAGCAGTTACACTTTTTAGCGAAACGCAATTTTTAAATGCACATTCGCCAAGGTGGAAAACGCTGCTTGGAATGTTAACGCTTGTAATTGTAAAGCAGTTTAGAAATGCTTGATCGGCAAGTATTTTTGTGCCTTTTTTAATTGAATAGTTTTTGCTGATATCGTGTTTTACTTTAATCAAATAATCGTTTATATATAAAACTTTTTTCTTCCAATTTGACTTTTTATTAAAATACGCGGTGTTATTAAAAGCTTCATATTCAATTCGCAAAACACCTTTACCGATTTTAATTTTCGATAATGATTTACAATTCATAAAAGCACGATGACTGATAATAGTTGTGGTATCAGGCACTACAATACTTTTTAGTGATTTGCAGTTGTAAAAAGAGCTGTTGCCAATGCTTTTTACACTGTTTCCGAGTTTAACATTATTAATTGCAGTGCAATTGTCAAAAGCACTGTCGCCGATAGTAGTTACGCTATCTGGAATATCTAATTCTTTTAACGAGCTGCATTTATAAAAAGCGTGTTCAGAAATAATAATTACGCTGTCAGGAATAATAACGCTTTTAAGCTTTGTACAACCAGCAAAAGCCCAACCGTCAATTTCGGTAACACTATCAGGAATAGTTACACTTGTTAAATCCTTGCAATTATAAAATGCGCCGTATCTGATATCGGTAACATCATCAGGTAAAACCAAATCACCCTTGCAAGATTTAAAATATGATTTGTTTTCAGCTTTTCGCTCAATGGCTCCGCCTGCTTTATAACTCTTGTAGCCAATTTCTTCAATCAAATCGTCCCAAGACTTTTGCAATTTTCCTTTTTTGAAAAGTCCTGCATCTTGCGAAGGTTTTTTTATGATTTTTTCTCTGCTGACATTGCTATTTTTAAATTCGCAG
>CACZIY010000109.1 GCA_902781345.1 Oscillospiraceae bacterium
TAAAGCCTCCAAATCGGTTATTTATTTTTTAATTTCAATTCTTACCATAACAAGTTGTTCATCGGCTGCGATTTTTAATTTATGCTTACCTTTCGGCAATCTAACAGGCTGTTTGAAGCTAAACTCTTTACCGTTTGTGCCGCTCAAACTCATACCGTCAATCTCGCTGCCATCAAGCATAACATTGCAATAGAATTGCGCTAATTCATCAGCCTCAACCTTGGCTTTGTAGATAAATACATAATTACCTTCTTCGGCAATATCAATATCGTAATCCTTATTGTTTTGCATATTTTCAAAAAGATGACGAACGCTCATATTGCTGTCATCAGTTGAAGCATAAACAGGTCTTTTGCAACCGCCTAAAACAAAGTTTTCAAATGTAGGCGATTTGATTATGTAATTAAGCAAGTCCATACAGCAATACTGTAAATCAGCAAGTGTAATATGGCCTTCTTCAAGACCTTCTTCAATATTATCAGGCTGAGCGTCAACCGATTTGCAAACCATATAAATATCGTTTCTTGCTCTTACCATTTGTTTGGTATTAGAACGGAACGCCTCACCGTTTTTGCAGTTCATTTTTGCCCACCAGTCAGTCATAACCATACCTTTGAAATTCCACTCATCACGAAGAATTATGGTATCAAGGTCATAGTTGCCTGCACACCAATAACCATTAAGTGAGTTGTAACCTGTCATAATAGCGGTTGCACCGCCCTCTTTAATTGCGATTTCAAAACCTTTTAAGTAGATTTCACGCAATGCACGAGGTGAAACAATGCTATCAGCATCAGAACGAGCGATTTCTTGGTTGTTACAAGCAAAATGCTTGATTGTGGCAGTTGTTCCTGTTGTTGCAAGACCACGGCATACAGCAGCAGCCATTTTACCTGTTAAAAGCGGGTCCTCTGAGAAATACTCAAAGTTTCTGCCGTTAAGCGGGTTTCTGTGAATATTCATACCAGGTCCTAAAAGTGCATCAACCTTGTTTGCTCTAAGCTCAAGACCAAAGTATTTATGCATCTCTTCAACCATATCATCATTAAATGAGCAAGCGAGCAATGTACCTATCGGAATTGCAGTTGCTTTTGCGCCTGAGTCAAGACGAACACCAGAAGGGCCGTCAGTAGCACAAGCAACAGGAATACCAAAATCAAGCAAATTATCGCTTACACCGCCAAATGCTGCACCTGTACCTGCAGTAACTTTATGAGAGTTCATACCCTCACCTTTTACCATAGCACGCATATCTTCAATTGACAGCTGAGCAACAAATTCGCTCATAGTGCATTTTCCATCAGCAACATCAACTAATTTATAGCCCTTGTCGCCTGTATAAGTAATATCTGCTTTTCTGTTTTCTACTACTCTTTGTTCAACATCTATTTCGGCGCTTGGTGTTTTTTCATAAGTAATTGCAAAGTTTTCACCGTTTAATTCCGGTTTAATTCTATCAAAAACTATCGGCGGAACAAGCGCTTCGTTAAGTTGTTTTACAACAACTGTTGAGCCAACTAAATATTTATCGGCAAATTTCAAATTTCTAACGCTATTACCTACATATATATTATATTCGCCTGATTCTAAAACAAGGCAGTTTTTGTTGCCTGTTGTGCCTGTATCATCAAAGCTTGCCATTAATTCAATCGGCATTTCAAGAGTTACAACTTGTTCTTCGCCAGCAATAAGCTCTTTTGTTTTAGCGTAAGCGCCAAGCTCTAACTTCGCTTTACCCAAAACACCTTGCGGTGCGCTGTAATAAAGCTGAACAACCTCTTTACCACTTTTTTCGCCTATATTTTTTACATTTACATCTACATAATAAATATCATTTTCAATATATGCTTTTATAATGCTAAAATCAAATTCAGTATAGCCTAAGCCAAAACCGAAAGGATACATAACTTTATCAGGGCAAAATGTTTCAAAATATCTATAACCTACATAAATATCTTCTTTATAAATATTTCTCTCTTTGCCGCCAAAGTTAGCGGTTGAAGGATAATCTTCAATATTAAAAGCGATTGTATCAGAAAGCTTACCGCTTGGATAAGAATTTCCTAATACTAAGTCAGCAACAGCGTTTCCGCCTTCCATACCGCCGTGCCATACATAAAGAACGCTGTCGATATTATACTCATCAACAAATTTCATATCAATAATATTGCCGACATTTAAAATAACGCAAACTTTATCAAAAGCATCAGTAATATTTTTAAGTGTTCTTTTTTCATCTTCATTAAGATAATATGAGCCGTCAGCAGCTGAATTATCTCTGTCTTCACCTGCTGTTCTGCCGATAATAAACAAAGCAACATCACTTTGTGAAGCATACTTTTTAGCATCATCTAAAGAAATATACATCTCTTTTTGACACCAAGGCTCTTGAGCCCAACCCTTACCCTTATCAAAAGGGTTATCTTTTAACCATTCTGTATATTCATTATATAATTCATTGTTAATTTCAATTTTATCAGAATTTTTAAGCTCATCAATAATATTAGTTAAATATAAAACATTAACCAAACCACCTGAACCTGTGCCTGACTTATTATAATCAAACTGAGTTCTGCCGAAAACACTGACTTTTGTTCCCTCTTTCAAAGGGAGAATATTCTTATCATTTTTAAGTAAAACTGCACCCTCTGCGGCTGCTTTTCTACAAAACTGCGGAAATTCTTTTATAGGTGCTGCTTCAAGGTTATATAAATTGTAACCTAACACCTCTTTATTAGTATCTATTCTCATTAAAAAATACCTCGCAAAACACATAAAAATTTATAACAACCTAATTATATAAAAATAAAATTGTAATGTCAACAAAAAAATTAAAATTATTGTTGTTTTTTGAAAAATATGTAGTATAATAGTTTTTAGTAATTACAAGGGGAATGAAAAATGAATCTATTAGGATTGTTATTTATTACAATATCGGTATCTGCTGGTGTTGCAAAAGGCTATTGCGGTAAAAGAATTGGTACTTACGCCGAAACTATTACCGACTCGGCAAAACTTAATGTATTAAGAATGATTCTGTGTTCCGCAATTACTGTTGTGGTTATTGCTTTTCAGGGCAACCTTAAAAATATTCTTAGTGTTTCGCCTTTAACACTTATTGTTTCGGCACTTTGCGCTTTGTCAATGTCGATATTTATTATCGCTTGGCTTATGGCTGTAAGAGGAACCGCCTATATGCTTGTAAATGTATTTTTAAACTTAGGCGTTATTATTCCTATTGCACTCGGTACAATTGTTTTTGATGAAAGTATCGGTATTAAACAAATAATAGGTATTTTGATTTTGCTTGTCGCAATTTGGTTAATGCTCGGTTACAACAAGCAGCTTAACTCTAAATTTACCTTTAAAAACTTTCTTGTTTTACTCGCTTGCGGTATATTCAACGGTCTTAGCGACTTTTTCTTAGGCAGTACATCAAAGATTAGTGATAAGTTCGGCGGTGGCGATTTAGGTGTAATTGATACAACTGTTTTTAGTTTGTTCTTATACCTTTTCTCGTTTATTTTGCTTTTAGGCTACACCTTAACTGCTCATGTTGCTCACCACAAAGCGAAGATTAAAATCAACAAAAGAATTGTTATTACTATGTCTTTAATGGCGGCTTTCTTATTTATTAATACATACTTTAAATCGCTTGCAGGTGCAAACCTTACCTCGTTTGTTTTGTTCTCAACAAACACAGGTCTTTCACTTGTTTTTGCAAGCATTATGGCGGCCTACGCATTAAAAGAGCATCCTAATTTAAAATCAATTATCGGTATCGTTTTAACCTTTATAGCGCTGTTTTTCTTAAAAGGATAACAAAAAAGGAACACTCAAAAAAGTGTTCCTTTTTAATTTATATTAATTATGAAAATAATTCAGTTGATAAGTATCTGTCGCCTGTATCAGGAAGTAAAACAACAATGTTTTTGCCTTTATTTTCTTCACGAACGGCAACTTGTTTTGCGGCAAAAGCAGCAGCGCCCGAAGAAATGCCTACTAAAACTCCCTGTTCTCTTGCAATATCTCTTGCAGTAGCAAAAGCGTCTTCATTTGAAACAGGGATAATTTCATCATAAACATTAGTATTAAGCACATCAGGAACAAAGCCTGCGCCAATACCCTGAATTTTATGAGGACCTGCTTTACCCTCTGACAATACAGGAGAAGTTTGCGGCTCAACAGCGATAACCTTAACATCAGGGTTTTTAGATTTTAAATACTC
>CACZIY010000110.1 GCA_902781345.1 Oscillospiraceae bacterium
AATTTTTGCAGGTGTATAGCAGCCGCAAATTTTATTTGTGTAGTTTTGTTTGTATGATAAAACACCTTCAAGTCCGCATTTAGCAAAATTTATCGGGTAAGAAAGCGAAGTATCTTCGCAATATACAGCTTTTGGGTCGTAAACCGGGCAAATAAGACCGTTTTTATCAAAGGTTAAGTAGAAATGACCGCCCTCGTTAAATTTAATCTCAGAGTCATCATCACCGCTGATTTTATTAAAAATAAGCGGAATTTTATTTTCTAAATTAGAAATATTATTATATGAGCTCATTAAAAATGCCATTCTTGAAAAGGCTTCACCTGTAACACCATAAGGAATTACTCTCGGAATACCATCAAGAATTTCAAATTCAGCGCTGTCGCCTAAGTTTTCAAAATTCACATCTCTGACTAATGCGCCAAAAGATTCGTTTGGTAAAATATAATATGTAACAGTTGTTTTAAATTGATTTTCGTTATCAATTTCCTCAATTCTAAAAGAATTTTGCTTAATAAAGATTGTTCTTTTTGTATCTCTTGGTCTTCCAACGCCAAAAGGCTCAAAAAATTTACCATTTTTTCTGATAAAAGTTCTGAAACCTTTAATTGCAGTATTTTCATAAGCAACATTTGCAGGTGAAAATTCCATAATAGGTCTATCTTTTTCGCCTACACCAAAAGAAGTTAAGCATTGACCTCTGTTGACATAGAAAGACCAAATTGGAACGCCTTTTTCACCTGTTAAACCAGGTAAAAATGAGCAAAATGGCACTTTTTTGTCGTAGTTTTCAATAATAAAAGTTTCGTTTTCAAGTCTGTAAGAATTCATAAAACCTTTTTCTCTCCTCAAAAATATTATCTATATTCTACCATAAAACTTTAAAAAAGTACATTGTTTTTTTTAAAAAATATGATATAATATTTTCGGGTGATGTAAAAAATGAAAGTTTTATCAATCGGAAACAGTTTTTCACAAGACGCACAAAGGTATGTTCATCAAATCGCTTTTAGCAATGGTGATGATATTTATTGTGCAAATCTATTCATTGGCGGTTGTTCGTTAGAAAGGCATTATAACAATATTCAAAACGATATAGCCGACTATGATTATCAAATCAATGGTAATGATGAAAATTGCGAGAAAATCTCAATTAAATCTGCACTACAAAGAGAAAATTGGGATATTATTACCGTTCAGCAAGTAAGCAGTTACAGCGGTATGTATGAAACATACTACCCTTATATTAAGGATGTTGTTGCTTATGCAAAACAGTTTTGCAAGAACGCAAAAATCTATTTACACCAGACATGGAGCTACGAGCAAGGCAGTGGCCACGGCGACTTCAAAAACTATAATAATGATACTGATTTAATGTTTGAAAAAATCGTTGAAACAAATAAAAGAGTTTTTGAAAATGAAAAATTAGATGTTCTAATTCCAGACGGTGAAATAATTAATGAGCTTCGCAAAACTAAAACATTTGACTATAAAAACGGCGGCTTGAGCCTTTGCAGAGATACTTTTCATATGAGTTATGACTTTGGCAGATACGCTTTGAGTCTTACCTGGTATAAGATTTTGACAGGTAAATCGGTTTTAAACATCGACTATACCCCGCCTTATGAAAACAAAGATGAGGATTATTTCAAAAAAGTTGATTTAATCAAAAACACAGTCGATAACTACATAAAATAGTCAAAAAATTGCTGTATCCCTGATAGTTTGTTAAATATTTATCAATCTATCAGGGATATTTTTGCGTTTTTAGCAAAAACATTGTTAAATATGTGTCAATCTTGTTGACAAATTAATACAATAATAATATAATAGTTCTTGCTTGATTAAAAAATAATATTTTTGGAGGACAAAAAATGAGCAGAGTTTACAATTTTTCAGCAGGCCCTTCTATGCTCCCTGTTGAAGTATTAAAAGAAGCAGCAGATGAAATGCTTGATTACAAAGGCACTGGCATGAGCGTAATGGAAATGAGCCACCGCTCAAAAGCTTTTGAAGAGATTATTGAAGGTGCTGAACAGGATTTAAGAGATTTAATGAATATTCCTGACAACTACAAAGTATTATTCTTACAAGGCGGTGCTTCACAACAATTTACCGCTATTCCTATGAACCTTTGCAAAAATGGTGTAGCAGACTACATTATTACAGGTCAATGGGCTAAAAAAGCTTATCAAGAAGCAAGCAGATACATTAAAGCAAATGCAATCGCTTCTTCTGAAGATAAAACATATTCTTACATTCCTGATTGTTCTGATTTACCAATTAGCGAAGATGCAGATTATGTTTATATTTGCCATAACAACACTATTTATGGTACAACTTATAAAAACTTACCGAATACAAAAGGTAAAATCTTGGTTGCTGATATGTCTTCTGACATTCTTTCACAACCTGTTAATGTTGAAGACTATGGTTTGATTTACTTCGGCGTTCAAAAGAATGTAGGCCCTGCTGGCGTTGTTGTAGTTATCATTCGTGAAGATTTAATTCGTGATGATGTTATGGAAGGCACACCTACAATGCTTAAATATAAAACACAAGCAGATGCTAATTCACTCTACAACACACCACCTGCTTATGGTATTTATATTTGCGGTAAAGTTTTCAAACACCTTAAAAAATTAGGCGGTCTTGAAAAAATGAAAGAAATCAACGAAAGAAAAGCAAAAATTCTTTATGATTTCCTCGACAACAGCGAATTATTCAAAGGTACAGTTGTTAAAGAAGACCGTTCGTTAATGAATGTTCCTTTCGTAACTGGCGATAAAGATTTAGACGCTAAATTTGTAAAAGAAGCTACTGAAGCTGGTTTTGTTAACCTTAAAGGCCACAGAACAGTCGGTGGTATGCGTGCTTCTATTTACAACGCTATGCCAGAAGAAGGCGTTAAAAAGTTAGTTGAATTCATGGCTGAATTTGAAAAAAACAATAAATAAGAGGTAGTTTTCAATGTATAATATTAAAACACTTAATAAAATTTCTGAAATCGGACTTTCACAGTTTGATGAAAAATACACCTATGGTGATGATATTGAAAATCCTGATGCAGTTTTAGTTCGTTCTGCTTCAATGCACGATATGGACTTCCCTGCTTCGCTTAAAGCTATTGCAAGAGCAGGTGCTGGTACAAATAACATTCCTTGCGACAAATGCGCTGAACAAGGTATTGTTGTGTTTAATACACCAGGTGCTAATGCAAACGCAGTTAAAGAATTAGTTTTAGCAGGTCTACTTTTATCTTCAAGAAAAATTGTTCCTGCTATTGAATGGGCTAAAACCTTAAAAGGTGAAGGCGATCAGGTTGGTAAATTAGTTGAAAAAGGTAAATCTGCTTTTGCAGGTCCTGAAATAATGGGTAAAAAATTAGGTGTAATCGGTCTTGGCGCTATCGGTGTTTTAGTAGCAAACGCTGCTGAAAAGCTTGGTATGGAAGTTTATGGTTACGACCCATTTTTATCAGTAAAAGGTGCTTGGAACTTATCAAGAAACATTAAACCTGCAAAAACTCTTGATGTTATTTTTGAAAATTGTGATTATATCACTATTCATGTTCCGCTTAATGATGAAACAAAACACACAGTAAACGAAGAATCAATCGCTAAAATGAAAGACGGCGTTAGAATCTTAAACTTTGCTCGTGGCGCACTTGTTGATTCAAAAGCAATTATTAAAGCACTCGGCGACGGTAAGGTTGCTTCTTATGTAGTTGACTTTCCTGATGACGATGTAATCGGTGTTGAGGGCGTTATCGCAATTCCTCACCTTGGTGCTTCTACACCTGAATCAGAAGAAAACTGTGCTTATATGGCTGCTAATGAGATTATTAATTATCTTGAAAACGGTTCAATTATTAATTCAGTTAATATGCCAAATGTTAGTCTTGGTAATATTGAAGGTACAAGAGTTTGCGTTATTCATAAAAATGTTAAGAATATGATTGCTCAAATATCTTCTTGCTTCTCAAATGCTGATATTAACATCGAGCATTTAACAAATAAATCAAAAGGTGATTATGCTTATACAGTTGTTGATTTAGTTGATTCTGATGCTGATGA
>CACZIY010000111.1 GCA_902781345.1 Oscillospiraceae bacterium
GCCCGCAAAAACGGGTTCGATTCTTATCACGCGGTTAAGATGGTTTTATCAGGTCAGATCAATCAGGTTTTTGGGGTGGGGTGCTGAATAGTTACAAATATTCTTTGTTCCAAAACCGGACTTATCTACATTGGATTCACCTCCTAAAAAATAAAACGGACAAATTGTCCGCTTAACTAAAATAGTTGTTTATTGCATCTTCAAGGTTATCTGTAAAATGTCTTTTATTATGTTTATCTACATAGCTAAAAACACACTGGGGTTCAGAGTCAGGAGATATAATAACACACACATCAAAAAATTTATTGTTTTTTATATCCTTAAAACTAAAGACAGTTTCGTTATCATTAACAGCTAAAAGCATTAAATCACAGGCATATGTGTTTTCAAAGCAAAATAGCTCTTCGGATAAAAAATCAATAACACCGGATAAATTGCTGCTGTCTGTATAACCTATCAACGATAGAAGGTGTTCCCTGATAAAACTATCGTCGGTGTTATTTGCAATAAGATAAGCCACAGCATCTTGATGAAAATAAAAAGCGTCTATCCCCAATGTGTATACGTGAGATTCACAATCAACGCTATCCTCTGTCAACTCAGCGTCTTCATCAATACAGGTAAATAAAGTCTTATTATCTACAACTTGAATATTCACTACCTGCTGAAATTCAATGAACTTATTAATGCCACTATCCTTAAACCGTTCTGAAAGAACGCAAATATTAATATTTTTCATAATAATTTAAAATTCCTTTATTATAATTTTCTGCCGCAAATCGGACAGTAATAAATCCTGAAAGAGTTGTCTACTTTCTCGCTCTCAAAAACGATGTCATAAACATTTGTCATCTTGTTTTTTCTGATATAAAACAAATCATCATACTCCACTATCGGGAAGTCTGCACCAAAAGCATATTCTCCTTCATCAGTTAGATTTTGACAATGAGGACAAAATGTCTGTTTTTTCTTTTTAAAGTAAATTAGTTCCATACTGAACACCTATTATCTATTTTATATTTTTATTAGCAGCTTTCGGCGAAATAACACCCAATGCCTTTTCGATTGCAGGTTTATTATGTTCTAAGAAAACCACATTGTATTTACCGTCGTCTGTTCGGAAAACAGCAAATTCCAATGTGGTTTTTCTGAGTTGTTTGTATTGATTTGAAAGGACAATCTTATAACAGAGTTTTTCACCTGTTTGCTTCGATAATTCTTTAAGCTTTTTATTAATTAGTGAATTGCGCTTGTAAAACGTTTCTTTATTAACCTTTTTTTCTTCCCTATTGGGATAAAGTACGTTGAGCACTTTTTCTTTATCCTCGGGTGAAAAAGCTATATTTATTTTGTCGCCTTTTTTGTAGCTCGCAAATAAAATGCAGCGTTCTTTTATCTCTTTAGCTTGTGAAGGCGTAACTAATAGGTAACTTAATTTAGGATTCTTCTTTTTTAACTCAGACATTATTTTTCTGTTTCCTATCAAGGCAGCTTGTTCTTCAAAGCTTCCTTTCGGCACAGATAAAATATCATCAACTTTGGATAAATCGGATTTTTTTAAGGTTACAATTGCTGTACCTGTTTTGAAATCCAATTTTGATGATAGAAGAATATTGTTATTTAAGAGTTTTGAAATTTGCCAAGCATACAGTTTTATCTGAACTGCTTCGCCCGGAGTATTAATAATAGTTTTATAAGGTACATTGCAAATTACACATTTGCCATACTTACAATCGGTATATGTTCTAACTTTTGATTTGAAAGTATAACCTCTAACAGTACGCTTCGTGTAACTACGTTTTTTATATAGTCTATGAATAATATATTTAAAAAGACGCAAAGAGAAAATAATCGGATTTTTGGAAAAATTCAAAGGGCTTTCAAATCCCTTATCTCTGATTATAATTTTTTCTCCGTAAGCCTTTTCATAACGTTTCCAGTTAACCGCCGCTTGCCGATTGTAATAATCATAATTTGGCGGTTGGTAATGTTCAGTGCTTTGTTTTGTATCCGATGTTTTCTCAGAAACAATATTAAGCTTTTTTTCTATACTTGATTTACAATACTTTTTTCCAAATTGCTTTGCAAGAGTGTCGGCGCGGATTCCTTTTTGTTCTCCGTTTTTTTTAAAGGTTATATTTTTATTTGTAAATTTGATTTCATAATCTTTTTTTAAAAAGTAATTTATGAATTCATTTTTATTCTTACAAACATCAAGTGCCTTATCTAAATCTTTGATAAGTTGAAATTTCCAACTCCGCCCACTTTTGGCAGCGTTAAGAGTCGCCTGGTCGAGCGGAGAATATCTTGTGACATTGTCTTTTTCGATTACTCTTAGATTATAATTGTAACACAACTCATCAGATACTTTGCGTATCTGATTTAAAGTTTTCATATTATCAAGAAATTTTTTATTATCAACAAAGCTTGCTGAATTAATAATAAAATGATTATGAATATGCTCTCGGTCATTATGTGTTGCTAAAATTACTTGAAAGTCGGGAAAACATCTTTCGATTGTTTCCACTCCAATTTTAAAAGCAATTTCAGGAGTTATTTCGTCTTCAGGAGAAAATGATTGACATATGTGCAAAGCAATAATGCCTTTGTTTTGATTTGCTGATATTCGTAGCATCTCAAACTCGTTTGATAATTTAACAGCACTGTTATGATTACTACAGCGATAATAATATACATCGCTTGCTTTATCTTCTTTTGAAATATAATTAATTGCTTCGGTTAAATGAGATTGCGTTTTGATTTTTGGTGAAATAGTTTTTACGATTGCCATTTTTATATAATATCAAGTTTTTCCTCAATTTTTATCATTCTTTCGTTCATAAGCTTATTTGAATTAACAAGCTCTCCAAGTAAAGCCGACATATTTGATTTTTCTGTTTCCCTATAGTCATTCTCCGGTTCCGAAATTAAAGAAATGAAATCATTGATTAAACCGTAGCACTGCTCCATTAATTTTTGAACCTCTGTAACATTATTGACAGAAATGTATTTGTTGGTATTTGCTATAGCGGATATTTGATTTATGTTGTTTCCGATTCTTGAAAGCTGGTAAATCAATTCGGGAAAATCTTTGCAAATAATTATTCTCTTTCTTCGTATACAAAGTGAAATATATTCGTTTTGAGATATATTCATAAGCTTGGAATGATAGGCAATATTATTCTTTTCTGTAGGAGTCAGTCTAAGCAGAAGCTTTTCAGTTTTTCTTTCTTGTTCCATTTTGAGCCTCGGTTTCGGTAAATATTTTTACTTTTTTCCTATCGGTTTTAACCGACAAAATCGCTTGCGATTTAGGGGGTTGCGAGCACAGATTTTGTATATCAAAGTGATATACAAAATCGCTCGTTAGGGGGAAACCCTAAAACCCCGATTTTGCGAAAACAAGCTTTGCAAAATCAATCACTGCGTTCGGCGAAAAAGAAGTTTTTGTTTTTTGTTTCCTGTTGGTCGGGCGTTCAATTTTGAGCGGTTGTTGTTTTATCAATGAAACCTTCAAAATCTTGCTTGTTGCGAATTCCGTAATCAACTAAAACACTTCGTAATTCTTCAAATTCTTCATCTTGGATTTGACGTTGCAATTTTCTTTTTTTAGCGTTAAGAACTTTTACTTTCTCTTTTGCTTTTTGAATG
This sequence comes from Oscillospiraceae bacterium, assembly GCA_902781345.1. Classification (GTDB taxonomy): domain Bacteria; phylum Bacillota; class Clostridia; order Oscillospirales; family Acutalibacteraceae; genus RUG11462. Next base: position 3,652 of record CACZIY010000111.1, read on the forward strand.
ATTCTGTTCTCGTTTTCGATTTCATTCAAAACGATTTGAAGTTTTTCTTTTGCGCATTTTGCCATTTTTATCCTCCTACCATCTGTCAAAGAATTTTACGTTTTGATATTGTAAAATAAAGTTTTGTGTTGAATGAAAATTCCCGGGATTGGAATTATAATAATCTTCGGTACACATATAAAACAAACGATGTTTAATTGCCAAACCATTTGAATCAAAAATATATTTTACAGCGTTTACAGCGTTTTGCGTTTTTCCGATATTTGTACTTCCTACATATCCCATACCTATAATTAAATGTAACTATTCAGCACCCCACCCCAAAAACCTGATTGATCTGACCTGATAAAACCATCTTAACCGCGTGATAAGAATCGAACCCGTTTTTGCGGG
>CACZIY010000112.1:0-1510 GCA_902781345.1 Oscillospiraceae bacterium
CCAGTTCCACCAGTTCAAAAGGTCTGCTATCTGTGTGCTTGAACCTAATGTTTTGTTACCGCTTACATGGATATATCCTGTAGGACTATCTTTAGTAAAATCAAATCCGCTACCTGAATAACCGTCGAAATTGCTCCAGTCGAGGATTACATTACCGCTTGTAGAAGATGCTTTTGTGGTTGTGGTTGTAGAAGTAGTTGTGGCTTTAGTTGTAGTTGTTGTGGTTGTGGCTTTAGTAGTTGTTGTGGTTGTTGTAGTTGATGCTACCGGTGCGCTTGTCGGAAGAGTATCGGATTCTGTTACTTTTGCTCCGCCGTATTTTGGGTCAGCCACCCAATTAGAAGGTATTGCGCTACCCTTTGTAAGGCCTTTTCCTGCCCAATGGTTATAGGTAGTATAAGTTTTACCGTTTACAGTATATTTTGTGCCGGCTTTGATTGTAGCATTATGAGTTGAAACACCATCGTTTTTCTGATAAACGCGGATATAGTCGATAGCCAAATTCTGCGGCCATTCATCATTATAGAAACGGTATTCTGTACCGCCACCACCGATTGCAAGGTTAAGCAAGAAAAAATGCTCATAATCGTTGAAAGGATTGCCGTATGTTTCGAGCATGAATTTATATGTTTTATACTCGTTAGAACCTGTTCCAACCCTATTGGCAGCCTTTTGAAGAAGCGCTGCGTTAGAAGTATCAATAGTGACTTTTACAGCGCCGTCAAAGGTAATATAGATACGATCCTTTTCCCAAATCATACCGTAGGTATGCCATTTGGCAGCCAACTGCTCTGAATCGCTAACTCCACCCGGATCTATTGCAAAATCGTAATAGCCACGAGTACCTTCAAGATAACCGTCATAGAATTCACCTGTATCCTTTATAAATTTAGGACCGGTATGAAGATGCGCTTCATATCCCTTATCGGTATTAGTTTTACCCCAAGGTGATCTTGGTTCGTTGTTGGAGTTTACGCACATCATTTCCATGAAGTCGATCTCACCGTTACAAGGCCAGTTAGAACCGCCTGCGTCCATACCGTATTTATCCCAACCGCAGGTCCAGAAAGCAGGCCATGATGAACAAGCATTCGGAAGCTTTGCTCTGATTTCTACCTTTCCGAATTTAAAAGCCTGCTTACCAGCGGATTGAAGCGACGCACTTTTTACATCCCTTGTTTCGCCTGAAACTTCGCCCGCAGGCATAATGTTGCCGTTCTTGTCAACAACGGTACAGTCGCCTCTGATAATGAGTTTACCGTTTTGAGTCGATGCGTTATCAAGTGTGTAGGTCTGTCGCTCGCCGTTACGAACGCCCGTATCAAGCGACCAGTTGTACGGGTTTACGCCGTTACCGTCGAATTCATCAGACCATACCAGATTGTATCCGTCTGCCGCGTTTACAGAAACCGCTACGGATACAAGAACGCTGAAAACCATTGCTACTGTAAGAACATAAGCAAGCAGTTTTCTTGAAATCATTTTTGTTCTGATTTTCATAAAATTATCC
>CACZIY010000112.1:1519-7824 GCA_902781345.1 Oscillospiraceae bacterium
TAAATTTTTAATAATTTCCACAACAAAAATTATTAATTTCATAATACCAAAAAAATTTAAAAAAATAAACATAAAATCTTAAACAAAAACATTGAAAATATTAAGCCAATATGTTATAATAATTGTGGGTGATATAATGGAAACTGAACAGGGCTTTTATACAGCTGATTTAAATGTATATTACAACAAGTCCCATGAAGACAAGCAAAAAAACGCTAAAATATACCATGAACGTTATTTTATGCAAAGGTTTAAATATTATAAAAACACATATAAAATCTTCTATGCTATTGAGGGAAATTATAACGTTACTTCCGGAAAAGCGAATAAAAATATCACAGATGGGGTTCTTGTTATTTCTAAACAAAATGAACACTTCGAATTCCATCCTAATATGACTAAAAAGTTTCGTTTTCTGTTTATATGCATTCATCCCAATCTTTTTGCAAATGAAGATATTGAAGAAAACTATTTTCGTGTATTTGAAAACCTTACAAATGAAAGATCAATAATCAATTTAGACAATCCTGAATATGAAAACTTAATAAATTCACTAAAACTTATATGTGATTTAATTTTAAAAAACTACGGGCGTTGTCATGTTAAATCTGCTTGTCTTTCTGCCATTACACAAATGAGTTTATTGTATGATAACAAGTACCATACTGCGAAAATAGCCAAGAGTATTTCAGTATCAATAATGCATTACATAAATAAACACTATACTGAAAAATTAAGTTATGAAATAATTAAAAATGAATTCTCTGTGTCCACTCCAACGATAAATATAATTGTTAAGAATGCAACCGGAATGACATTTTATAATTACATAAACGAATTACGCCTCTTAGACGCAAAAAAGATGTTGCAAAAATCATGGAACATATCTGCAAAGCAGATTGCAGAATTATGCGGTTTTAACAGTTATGTTGCGTTTTACAAGGCTTATGTAAAAAAATACGGAATATCTCCATCGGAAGAAAGCAAAACTGATCCTAATTTAAAATACTGGCCTTTTTCTAAAAATTAAAAAAAGGGGTGTATTTTTCCTAATTTTATGTTATTATATTATTTATTAAGAATAGCAATTAAATAAAATTATGGAGGATTTATGTATTTAAAAAGCAAAGTATTAACTAATGAAATTGAGAAAAAAATAAATAATTTACTTGATAAAATGACTTTAGAAGAAAAAATAGGTCAGCTTCATCAAGTAGGTCCTTCTCCTGTTGGCGCGTTTGATATTCCTGAAGCAGAGCTTAAAAAAATGCTTGAAACAGGTAGAATAACTCAAGAAGAGTACGAACTTTCTAAGACAGATAAGATTCTTGACAAAAATGAAGATAAAATAAGAAATGGTGAAATCGGTTCGTTTTTGGGTCTTTCTGACCCTAAAAGAATAAACCGATTGCAGAGAATTGCTGTTGAAGAATCAAGAATGGGCATACCGCTCCTTATCGGGTGTGATGTTATTCATGGATTCAATACAGTATTTCCTACTCCAATAGCCGAAAGCTGCAGTTTCGACGATGAGCTTTTTGAACAAACAGCCTCAGTAGCAGCAAAAGAAGCCAGAGCAGCAGGAATTAACTGGGTATTCGCACCAATGCTGGACATTTCGCGTGATGCCCGTTGGGGCAGAATTGCCGAAAGTATGGGACAAGACCCTTTTTTAGCCGGTAATTACGCTGAACGCAAGGTACGAGGTTTTCAAGGAGATGACTTGTCGGATAACTCTAAAATAGCTGCTTGCGCAAAACATTTTCTTGCTTATGGTGCTTGCGAAGGCGGTAAAGATTACAATACAGTTGATATGAGTTTGTCAAAGCTTTATGATGTGTATCTGCCACCTTTTAAAAGAGCTGTTGAGGCCGGTATTGCATCAATTATGACCTCGTTTAATGATATAAACGGTGTGCCAATGACTGCAAACAAATTGCTGATTAAAAACGTTTTGCACGATGAATTGGGATTTGACGGCGTTGTTGTAAGTGATGCAACTGCAGTTAGGGAACTTACAGTACACGGATATTCAAAAGATAAATATGCAGCGGCAAGAGATGCACTATGCGCGGGAGTTGATATTGATATGAACTCCTACACCTATTTTGACTGTCTTAAAGAGTTGGTCGAAAAAGGCGAAGTACAAATTGATAATATAAATGAAGCGGTAAAAAGCATTTTAAGATTAAAATTTGCTTTAGGACTTTTCGATAACCCTTATTGTGATTTCAAAAAATTGAATGAAGTTTCTTGTACTAACGAACATCTGGCTCTTGCAAAAAAGGCTGCATTACATTCGACGGTATTGCTTAAAAACAACGGTGTATTGCCAATAAATAAAGAAAAACATAAAAATATTTCGCTTATCGGTGAACTTAGTGATTCAATTTCTGAAAGTTATGGGTGTTGGACAATATACGCCAAAGATGAACACACAGTAACATTAAAAGATGCTCTTTGCAAAGAAGGTGTACAATACACAAGATGTTACGGTGTAAAAGACGAACTAAACGAAGATGAATTCAAAACAGCAACTGAAAATGCAGATTTGATTATTGCTGTTCTCGGTGAAAGCCGTCATATGAGTGGTGAGGCTCATTCTTATGCCGATATTTCATTGCCCGAATCACAGAAAAGCGTAGTAAAACGCTTAAAAGAATTAGGGAAACCTTTTATATGTGTTCTTTATAACGGCAGACCTTTGTGCGTTCCTGAAGTTGACCAGTCTGCAGATGCAATTGTAGAAGCTTGGCAACTCGGCACAAAAATGGGTGAAGCGCTGGCAGATATTATTTTTGGAAGATTCAATCCTTGTGGAAAACTTACATCAAATTTTCCGTATAAATCAGGAGAATGTCCTTCATATTATAATCATCCAAATACAGGACGACCGGCTGCTACTGATAGCGACCATTGGACTTGCAAATATGATGACGGAAGAATAAAGCCTATTTATTCATTCGGTCATGGGCTTTCTTATACTACATTCGAGTATTCCGAACTGCAGATAGAAAAAGCTGAAAGTTACTTAAATGTGAGCGTCAAAATTACAAACAGCGGAAATTATGATGGATATGAAGTTGCTCAATTGTATATACACGATAAATTTGCTTCAAAAGTACGACCTGTTCGCGAATTAAAGGGTTATAAAAAGTTGTATTTGAGGCAAGGTGAAAATAAAGTTGTTAATTTTATACTTCCATACAGCGACCTTGGTTTTCATAATGATAAACTTGAATATGTTATTGAAAAAGGTGATTTTGAGATTTTTGTAGGCACTGATTCTGAGTGTGAGCTTAAATCTGAATTTACATTATAAAACTAAGGCAATGCACAAAGTCATCCTTTATATAGCATAAATAAATAAAAAGTCTGATGAGTTTTAATATCATCAGACTTTTTATTGTTTATTCAAAATTTATTGATAAAACTGATTTCACTTTAAAGCATTATAATTTTCTATCTATTAGAAAACTTGTACCGTTTTTAGAAAAAAGTGCATTCAAACTTCTTTGGAAAAAATACGATACAATATACTCTTTCAACTCATCAGTCGGATTTTCAACACTAAAATGTTGTCCACCGCATGCATCGTGCCTGTGGATCAATGTTGCCGTAGTAGAATTCTTCTATAAATTTGCCCATATTGTTACTTCCTTTAATTTTCTACCATAATTGTACTCAAGAGCGGTTTAATAGTCGAATGTACCGCTAAAAATAGAAAAATACCGAGAAAAACCTTTTACAGTTCTCTCAGTATTCATCTGTGGTTTGCCCTTTTGCAACGTCCATAAGTTAGTATTTTGAAATTATTTCCTTATGTGGTCTGTCCATTTGGAAAAGCGTCTTTCTTTATTATCAAAATATTTTAAGGTTTGCATAAAGAACAAGGCGTATAGCCTTTTTGCTTTGCGTCGCCTACTATTATTGCTATTTTGCTTTTGTATAGATAACTACAATTATCTCTATGAATCGGTATCTTTTAATGGTGCGAGTGTTGTAGTTTCAGTTTGCGCTTGTTCAGTTGTTGCTAAAGTTTGCTCGCAAGTAGCTTTAGCAGTAACTTTTAGTTTACCTACAACCCCTGCTACATCCTTTTTCACGCTATTCGTTTTATTAGCATTACCGCTTTTTTCATTATTACTCTCTTTATTAGAAGTTGCTAAAGAGTTTTCAACTTCCGTTTTAACTTCATCAATATGAGTCTTTGCGTTTAAAGTCGTTTTGGTATTTGCCGATGAATTCTTGTTCTCCTTGTTAGTCGAAAAAGATTTGTTTGAAGTTGAAGCATCAAGATAAGGAACGGAATAGTTTTTATTTTCAATTCTATAACTTCCGCAAGAGCATAATGAAAAAACAATTATCATAAACAATGCAATTGTTCTTTTCAACTTCTTTTACCAGCCTGTCGTCATAATACAAAAGACCGCTTGATATAAGCGGTCTTTTAAAAATTCTAATTAAATTATTTAGTCTTTTTAAGTTTTACTACTTTATAAGCACTATAAACTTTTTTGCCAGCAATAGTTTTGTATGCTCTTACTCTTGCATAGTAAACTTTTTTAGATTTAAGACCTGTAAATTTAAAACTTGTCTTATTTGTATATTTTGTTTTTGCACTAGACATGCTTTTCTTAAGGCTAATTTTGTATTCATAACCGGTGCAGTTTTTAACTGTCTTAGTAATTTTAATTGTCATTGCCTTTTTAGCAGGTGTGCCTTTAATAGTTGCTTTTGCAGTAAAGTCCATAGTTTTGATAGATTTTTCTACAGATGCAGCTGCGCCAGCCTCATTTTTAGCAACTACTTTATATTTCAAAGTTGCTGCTTTTTTATAAGTATCAATATAAGATAAACCTGTTACAGTAGCAACTTTTGTTGTACCTCTGTAAACTTCGTAAGAAGTAGCACCAGCTGCTGCTTTCCAAGCAACAGTAATCTTATTCTTAGCAGAATAAGCAACTGAGCTGATTACAGGTTTTGCAGGAGCAACTACAGATGCGCAATTAACGCCACCGTCGCAATATGTGAGTGAATCAGTAATATCTTGAACTTGGTCGTTTACAACGCTCTTTCTGTCAACTTTTGTAAACTGAACAGGGTACTCACTGTCTTTTGTATATGTTGAAGTGAATACAATGTTTAACAAAGTACCTGTTGCATTAAAGTTGCTTACACCAGAAGTCTGGTTATTATTAACCGACTCTAAAAGAACAGTAATAACATTATTTTCAACACTGTTTGTTAAGCCTACATAGTTTGCCATAGCAGTAGGAACAGAAATTGATTTAAATGTTAAATTAGAATCGTATTTAATTTGAAGATTCAAAGCATAAATGCCAGGGTTTTTATTCAAATTAACAGGAACAGTAACATCTCCTGCTTGTAAAATATTAACTGTACCGATAACTAAGTTTGCCTCATTAGCGGGTGCCTGAGGGAAATTAGAGTCTGCTGAAGCGCAAACAGTAACAGTCATAATCATTACAAGTGCAATTACTACACTTAAAAGTTTCTTAGCAATTTTCATAATTATACCTCCGCATACAATATTGCTTTTTTTCTATAATAATTATATATCAAAACGCATAAAAAGTCAATTCATTTTAAAAAAATTGTTAATGTTTTTACTATATGTTACAAAATACCAAAAAAGACCTTTGTTTAATCATATTTGTATCAAAATCTTTGTGCAAGGTTTACAACTTTTCTAAAATTTTCAACAGTTCTGCCTGCTCGATTACTCGAACATTTAACTCTTTTGCTTTTGAAAGTTTGCTGCCTGCTTTTTCACCGCAAAGCACAAAATCAGTTTTTTTAGAAACAGAAGTTGTAACCTTTGCGCCAAAGCTTTTAAGCCTTTCGCCGAGTTCATCACGAGAAAAATCATCAAAAGCGCCTGTGATAACAACGGTTTTATCAAAAAACATATTGCTTTCATCAATATCGGCTGATTGCACTTCTTCAAAGCTAAGTAGCTTTGCAATTTCGCAAAATTCAGCCATATTTTCTTTTTCTTCAAACCAATTTGAAATTTCACGGCTCATAATTTCGCCAAAGCCATCAATTTCTGAAAAGTCGTATTTTTCATTTACAGCCGCTAAAAATTTATCAATTGAGCCTGAAAATTTTTCTTCAATCAAATTAGCGCCATTTTTGCCTAAAAGCGGAATATTCATAGCGACAAGATAATTTGAAAGCCTTGTATTTTTTGCATTTTCAATTGATGAAATCAAGTTTTCAAAAGACTTTTCGCCAAATCCCTCCATCGAAACTATATTTTCTTTAAAGCTTGAAAGCGA
>CACZIY010000113.1 GCA_902781345.1 Oscillospiraceae bacterium
ATAAGCGCTTTTGCTTTTTCTCTTGATTCAGCGAGATTATTCTCAAATAAATATACATCAAGCCTTTGTGGCATTTTTACGCTTCTCCTTTTACCTTTTTAATAATGCTTTCGCTGTCAAGCTTTAAGTCTGTTAAAGCCTCTTTAACAGTAGAATGAGCAACAAATTTTTCAATAGCAGTAATGCTGAATTTGCCCGAAAAACCTTTTTCAAAAATCTTTGAAGCAATTGCTTGAGCAAATCCGCCTGATTTCATTCCTTCTTCAAAAACAAAAACTTTTTTTGCTTTTCTTATTTGTTCAACCGCTTTTTCATCAATCGGTTTGATTTTATTAAAATGTACTATTTTTACATCAAGTGTTTCATTTGCTTTTAAAACCTCGCTGATTTCTCTACCGTATGTAACAATAACGGTATCAGATTTTTCATTTCCTAAAACATAATAATCGGCAGGGGTAAACTCATTGTCTAATTTTACTTCGTTACCTCTTGGATAGCGAATAGCAACAACACCCTCATCATTATAAATAGCCTTTTTCATATCAAAACGCATTTCAGCAAAAGTGGCAGGGGAGTAAATAGTAACATTTGGAATTGCATTTAAAAATGAAACATCAAAAACACCCTGATGTGTTTCACCGTCAGCACCGACAATGCCAGCCCTGTCAATTGCAATAATCACCTTTAAATTTTGCAAAGCCGCATCGTGAATAATCATATCATAAGAACGCTGTAAAAAGGTTGAATAAACCGCAAAAAACGGAACCATTCCGCCTTTTGCCAAACCGCTTGCAAAAGTTACAGCATGTCCCTCGGCAATACCAACATCATAAAACCTTGATTTGAACTGTTTTGAAAAATCATCAAGCCCTGTGCTTTCACGCATAGCGGCAGTAATAGCACAAATTCTTCTGTCGTTTTCAGCAAAACCTATTAAAGCCTTGCCAAATTCAGCCGAAAAGTTAGGTGAAGAATCAGCAGTTTCACCTGTTTCAACATCAAAAGCACCAATTCCGTGAAAAATATTCGGCGTTTTTTCAGCAGGGGAATATCCCTTGCCCTTAACGGTATTAATATGCAATAAAACAGGCTTTTGCTCATTTTTTGCAAGCTTAATCATATAATCGAGTTTTTTAAGGTCGTGTCCGTCAATAGGGCCTAAATATGTAAATCCCAAATCTTCAAAAATAGTGCTTTTGAAAACCATACCCTTAAGCGCTTTTTTGAATTTTACTGCGTAACGAACGAGTTTTCTACCGACAAAGGGAATGTGCCCTAAAACCTTTTCAGTACCCACTTTAAAGCGGTGATAAGAACTGCGTGAACGCACCTTTGCCAAATATCTTGACATAGCGCCGACATTTTTGGAAATTGACATTTTGTTATCATTTAAAACCACAATCAATTTGTCTTTTGAGCGACCTGCATTGTTAAGCCCCTCATAAATCAAACCGCCTGAAATTGCGCCGTCACCGACAACTGCAACAACATAACTGTTATCTTTTTTCTCACGCTTTGCTTCTGCAATACCAAAAGCCGCCGAAACGCTGTTGCTTGCGTGGCCTGCAATAAAAGCGTCATATTCGCTTTCATCAGGGCGAGGAAATCCCGAAATACCGCCTTTTTGGCGAAGTGTATCCATTTTATCAAGTCTGCCTGTAAGCATTTTATGAATATAGCATTGATGACCGACATCAAAAATTATTTTATCTTTTGGCAAGCAAAAGTTTTTATGTAATGCTACTGTTAATTCAACAGCGCCTAAGTTTGAAGCCAAATGACCGCCTGTTTTTGAAACAGTATTTATAAGCTCTTCTCTTAACTCTTTGCAAAGCTCGTTTGTCTGTTTATCATCTAACTTTTTTATGTCATCTGGTTTTTTAAGTGTCTCTAGTATCATAAATTAAACCTTCAATTAATAATATTCATATAATTATAATCATTATACCACATTTATGCATAAATATACAACCCCTATTTTAAAAATATTCAGATTGAAAAGCAATAAAAAGTGTGATATAATAGTTTGGAAACTAAAAAAGGCAAGGTAATTTTTTAAAAATATGAACAAAAGTTTTTTTAAAGGACTTCGCCACTCTTTACCTATTGCAATAGGCTATTTTGCGGTGTCGTTCAGTTTCGGAATTTTAACCGCCAAGTATTTAAAATTCGGCTTTTCGGCGGTTTCTTCGGGAATACTTAGTTTAACCAATGTTACTTCGGCAGGGCAGTTTGCCGCTGTTACAGCAATAGCTGGCGGTGCGGGTCTTGTTGAAATGGCAATTTTGCAGTTTATAATAAATCTTCGCTATGCGTTAATGGGCTTTTCGCTAAATCAGAAATTGCCTGAAAATATGTCGCTTTTTCAGCGTTCTGTTATCGCTTTTGGTAATACCGATGAAATCTTTGCAGTTGCAATTTCGGGCAAGTACCCATTGTCTTTTCAATATATGTTAGGGCTTGAAGTTTTGCCTGTTTTCACTTGGACAGCGGGTACAGTAGTAGGCTTTTTAGCAGGCGAAATTTTGCCAAAATCAGTTTCAACCGCACTCGGTATTGCGCTTTACGGAATGTTAATTTCAATTGTAACGCCAGTTGCAAGAAAAGAAAAAAGCGTAAGAACAGTAGTTTTAATCTCTGTTATGCTTAGCTGTTTGCTGTTTTACACACCATTTTTAAATAAAATAAATTCGGGCTTTGCAGTGGTAATTTGCACCGTTATATCATCGGCTGTCGGCGCTGTTTTCTTTCCCGTAAAGGAGGAAGAAAATGAGGTATAACATTTATATTTACATTCTTGTAATGGCAGTTGTAACTTATTTAATCAGGGCGTTACCGCTTACAGTTTTCAATAAAAAAATAAAAAATAAATATATTCTTTCGTTTTTGCATTATGTGCCTTATACTTGTTTAAGTGCTATGATTTTACCAGCGATTTTTTATTCAACAAGCAGTATAATCAGTGCAGTTGCAGGCTTTTCGGTGGCTGTAATTTTAGGTTACTTTAAAAAAGGACTTGTTACAGTTGCGGTTTCGGCAAGTATTGCAGTTTTTGCAGTTGAGATGATTATGCATATTTATTAATGAATATTCATTATAATTATAAAAACACTTGCAATTGTTCTTAGTTTATGATAAAATAGATTTGTTATTTTACATATAACTCTGGAGAAGTTTGCGTTTTGCAAGTGCCGAAGGTGTAAGGGCAAAGTCCCGATCTCTCAGGCAAAAGGACAGATGATTATTTTTTAATTGACTTTTAAAGAGTATTGTTAAATTAACAATACTCTTTTTTATTTAATTTGAAAGGGTGAATTTATGAAGAGAAGTATATGCTTGTTAGTTTTGTTATTAATGCTTGCGATGCTTTTTACCGGTTGTTCAAGTAAAAAGGACGATTCAAAATTAGCAAAACTCACAGCCAGTGTTTCAGTTCAAGACGGAAAAGCGTCTTATTCAATCGGCGAATACGAAATCGAAAACTCTGATAAGAAAATGTATTTTGATGAAAATATTGAGCTTATCGGTGATGTCAGCACTTTCGGTTCGGAATACACATTGAATATTTATGCTGATTTGTCAAATCCAAAAAACTATAAAGGTGAAATGAGAACCGTTGAAACAAACGCTTTAAAAGAAAACGGTGAAAAAGAAGTTTTAGTTGAAGAGCATTTTGTTGTAACCAGCCTTAAAATTGAAGAGGCAGATGTTGATTATGTTGTTTCTGTAAACAACTACATTAACAATACTGTTTGGGGTTGGTTTGGTGTAATTTTGCTTGTAGGTACAGGCATTATTATGACTTTGCTCACAAAAGTTTTTCAAATCTCGCATATCGGTCATTGGTTTAAACATACAATCGGTAGCGTATTTAAAAAACATGTTTCGGGCCATACAAAAGATAAAGGCT
>CACZIY010000114.1 GCA_902781345.1 Oscillospiraceae bacterium
AAAGGCATTTGTAATTTTTGACCTGCAAAAATTTCTGACAAATTCAAATCCTTTGGGCTGGATTTATAGTCTATAATTCTTAAATACTTTTTGCCCTCGTTTTCGGCAACATCAACCCTGTCAACTTTGCCGGTTAAAACTACATTACCCTCGCCATAATTCACTTTTAGTGCATCAATATCAGGATTATCTCCGCCTATTTCAAGCTCTGTTGCAGCAGGTGTGAAATAGGATTGCTCTAAATCATTATAAACATATCCTAACAATTCTACTAAAAGCTCTTTTATTTTTTTGTAATTATATTTTTCAATTTCCGATTGCTCTTTGTTAGAAATAAATTCTTTTAAGCTTTCTTCAAAAAATTTGTCAACCTCCATTTTCAAATCTTCTTTTTTAAGCTTAAAGAAATCTTCAACGCTGTAGCTTTCAATCATTTTTTCAAAAACAAAATGAATAATGCTACCTCTTTGTAAATTATCAATTTTAATTTCCTTTAAAGCAAAAAGCTTTAAGCCGTATTTGCAAAAATAACTGAAATGACATTTGTTATAGGTTTCAATTTTTGAAGCTGAAGCGTAAATATCTTTACCATAAAGCGAAGTGGCTGTTTCTTTGGTTAAAGACTTTTCGCCTTCTTCAATCGAATTTTTAATTTTTTCAAAGCGCTCATCAAAATGCTCTGAAAAATATTTTTCGATTTCTTTTTGATTGCCTTTTGATTTTGCATATAATTTTAGCGCATCATTTATGCATACAATTTCAGAATTATCAAACTCTTTTTCTTGAATTCCTTTAAAAAGCTTTTTGATTTCATCAACAATTACCGAGCTTTCGGCACCTTCACCAGAAAGCGAAGAAGTTACATAAGAAACATAAAGCTTTTCACTTGGACTACAAAGCGCAAGATAAGCCAAATACTGCTCGTCAACTGCAGTATCAATATCGTAAAATGGTAGATTAATACCGTCAGTTTTAAGCGTTTTTAATTCATCATCAGAGAACAAACCGCTACCCGATTTTGCTGACGGAAATACGCCCTCATTTGCACCGATAATAAAAGTAACTTTAGGAGATTTCGGACGCATACGCTCGGCAGAGCCGACTGCAACTGCGTCAAGCCCTTGCGGTAATGAGCCTATATCAAGCGTTTTTGTGATTGAAGTAAATATTTCATAAAAACGCTTTAAATCAACCTCACGCTCCGAAAGCGAGAGATAAAGTTGGTCTAAAATATGGATTAAAATATCATAACTTCTTGCGGTATTTTCAGCAAGACGAATATAGCCTTTTTGCTCTAAAAATTCCGCCTTTTTCTTTAAATTTTTACCGCAGTCATAGCTTGTGATAAGGTTAAAAATTGCATGGCAAATGCTTTTCGCATTTTTACCAGCGTATTTTTGAAATTCTTGCAAAGGTGTAATAACTTTTTGTCTTACTCTTTCAATAGTTTTCTTTGCATTATCTTTATAATCTTTATCGCCACTCAAAAAGCTGTCAACAGGCAAATCAAATTTTTCTAAAAATGCTTTTCCGCTAATTCGCCAAGCGATACAATACATTTCAAAAAGTGAGGCTTCTTCATCAGAAACGCCTAAAATGCCTGTTTGCAAAACGGACATTACACTATCAAAATCATAATTATTATTTACCGCCGAAAGCGAATATGAAACTAACTTAAACAAGCTGAAATTCTCAACTGTTTCCCTGTTATCAACAAAAAGCGGAATGTTGTATTTTTCAAAAACCTCATCAATTATTCCGTTATATTCGTTAGCATCTCGTGAAATAACCGAAATTTCACGAAAACGCAAATTTTCATTTCTTACTAAGCTTAGAATAGTTTTTGCAACATATTCTGCTTCTTCATAAATATTTTTGGTTTTGGTGAGAAAAATATTTTCAGGCTCATCTAAAATTTCGTTTTGCTCATTTGCAAAAATATTTGCTTCCAAAAATCTAAGCTCATCATTTTCAGCACGCTTATTTTCTAAAAATTCTTCATCTTTGCCAACTTTTACGCCGATTTGTGCTGCATAATCTTTAAGTTCACGCACAATTTTGCTGACATTTGAAAAAAGCGAATAATCATTTTTCGTGTAGCCTGGAATACAATCAAACGAAATATAAGTATCATCAGCCAATTTGATTATCTTTTTAATAAGCTCTAACTGTTGCAAGGTAAAGCCTGTAAACGAGTCAATAAATACAGTTTTGCCTGTAAAGAAATCACTGCTTGAAACCTTGTTTGTAACAAAGCTTAAATCATCAAGTGGGTCAAAATAATCTTTATTTAATTCGTTTTGATACTGCGACAAAATAAGCGATGATTCAAAAAGCTTTTGCTTTAAAATACCGCCCGATTTTTCACTTGCTAATTGAAACATTTCGGTATCAACCGAATTCTTTTTGCAGTTTGAATCAAGCTCAATCATCATTTCGCAAAACTGCGAAGATGTCGCTGATTTTTTAAACAAGGTTAAGCTTGGCATTAGGTTTTTAAGCGTTTGCTCCATAAGTGCAGTTTTGCCGACTGCGTCAATATATGGCTTTTCTCTGCCGCCGAAATAATCAAAAAATAGCGAGCAAAGGCGAGTAAAGCTCATAACGCTGACCTTTTGCAATTTATTTGCGCCGACTGTTTTTAAAATATCTCTTTCACTTTCAAAAGAAATTTGTTCAGGAATAATTAAAACAGCCTCTTTATTATCATTTACCAACTCTTTAATTCTTTGTTGAATGTAGGTTGTTTTTCCGTAACCTGCTCTTGAAACAATAAGTTTTAACACTTTTTTTACCTCAATTTTTTTATTTTTTTCATTATACTGAATTCCTTGTACCAAAAACGGTACAAACTTTTAGAATAAATTAATATTCCCTTGAAATAATAATAACATAGTATTATAAAAAATGCTATATAAAATTAATATTTTAGGAGAAAAACTATGGACAACCAGAAGCAAAACAAAAAATCTCAAAAAACTCAAAGCAATCAGTCGCAAAGCAAAAAGCAAAATGCAAGCAACAAAAACAATAACGACTACCAAAACAGCGTTAATGATTATGAAAGCAAGCAGTTTGAGAGATACGAATAAATTTTTTAAAAAACCTTTTCTTTTAAGAAAAGGTTTTTTATTTATACCGCTTGTAATTTTTTGAAAAATTTTGTAAAATTAATTGAAACCTTTTATTACTTAAATGCGTTTTATTTACGAAGGGAGAAAAAGTTATGTTCTTGTTTGTTACCGGTAATGAAAAAAACTATATTTTGTCAAGCGAACAGGCTTTTAATAAATATTCCGATATGGTGTGGCGATTGGCGCTTTCAAAAACCGCTTCTCGCGATAACGCCGATGATATTTTACAAGATGTTTTTATGAAATATGTACATAAGAATCCAAAATTTTATGATGAGGAGCATTTAAAGGCCTGGTTGCTTCGTGTTACAATAAATTGCGCAAATTCTTTTTTGCGTTCTCCTTGGGAAAAGAAAACAGGGGCTCTTGATGACAATGATTTTTACACAGAAATGAAAGAAGAATCACAAGTTTATTACGAGGTTTTGAAGCTGCCTCAAAAATATAAAACAGCAATTCATTTACACTATTACGAGGGTTACTCGGTTAATGAAATTGCAAGCATTTGCAAGACAAAACCGGCAACGGTTAAAACTTGGCTTTTCAGAGGCAGAGAAATTTTAAAGCAAACCTTGAAAGGAGAAGGTTTTTAATGTTTAAAGAAAAGTTGAAAAACGATTTAGATAAACTAAAGCCAAAAGAACAAGTAAAATCGGCTATACTTTCAAAGCTGAAAAATGAAAAGATTAAGCCTTTATATCCAAAGGTTATTTCGG
>CACZIY010000115.1 GCA_902781345.1 Oscillospiraceae bacterium
GCTTGCGAAGCAGGAATTGACGGTATTATTATCAACGATTCAGGTCTTGCTGAATTAGTTAAAAAAGCAGCACCAAATATGCCGCTGCACGCTTCAACTCAAATGACTGTTCACAATGTTGAGGGTGTAAAATATTTAAAAGAAAAAGGATTTAAGCGTGTTGTTTTAGCCCGTGAAAATTCACTTCAAGATATTGAAAAAATTGCAAATTACGCTAACAAAAACGATATTGAGCTTGAAATATTCGTTCAAGGGGCTCACTGTATGTCGGTTTCAGGACAATGCTTGTTAAGCGCTGTTTTAGGTTCAAGAAGTGGCAATCGAGGACTTTGCGCTCAGCCTTGCCGACTACCATTTAAAGTTAAAAATGGAAACGGTTACGATTTGAGTCTTAAAGATATGAATTTATACAAATATTTTGATAAATTCAAAGAATTAGGCATTTCCTCTCTTAAAATTGAAGGAAGAATGAAAAACGAAGAATATGTCGCCGCTGCAACGCATTGCGCATATTCATATAAAAACAATTTGCCTGATAAGGAACAAAGCTTGTTGGTGCTTAAAGATATTTTTTCTCGTTCAGGGTTTACAGATGGCTATTTAACCAAAAATGTCGATAAAAATATGTTTGGTACAAGACAAGAAGATGACATTGAAAAATCAAAGCAAATCAAAAATTCAATTCATCAACTTTATCGCAAAGAACGCCAAGGTGTTGAAATAGAGATTAAAGCGGAATTTAAACAAAATCAAAAATCAAAAATAATTGTTACAGACGGTAAAAATACAGTCGAATTTTCTGATGATTTTCCTGAAATAGCTCAAAATAAATCTGCAACTGTTGAAGAAATTAAAGAAAAGCTTTCAAAAACAGGCTCAACACCATATAAAGTTAAAAATATCGAGGTTGAACTTGATGAAAACCTGTTTGTAAGCGGTAAAATTTTAAGCGAATTAAAGAATAATTCACTAGAAAAATTAACGCAACTTCGTGCAAAAATCACACCTATTCCCTATTTTTATGAAAAACAAGAAATTCAAGCCGATTCATTTGATTTAATACCTGAAAGATTCGCTTTGCTTCACGATTTATCACAAATTCCTGATAAAAACTGTGCTGATATATTCTTTGTACCGCTTTCAAGCAATTTAAAAGAAATACAAAAATCAATAGAAAAAGGCTATAATATCGGCATTAAAACACCAGTTTTCTTTGATGAATTAGATGAAAAAAGGCTTAAAGAAGCAAGAGAAATAGGCGTAAATTACGCTTTAATGCAAAGCGTTTCTGCGTTTAATATTTTAAAGAAATTAGATTTTGAAATAGTAGGTGCAACTTCTCTTAATATTTTCAATTCATATTCTTTGCAAAATTGCCCTGCTGATTACTGCACTTTGTCAGTTGAGCTTAGCGAAAGTAAAATAAAAGCGTTAAATTCAGATAAACCAAAAGGTCTTATGATTTACGGTAATTTACCATTAATGATTTTAAAAAATTGTCCTATTAAAGCGAATAATACTTGCAAAAATTGCAATAACATTATCACAGACAGAAAGAATATTAACTTCCCTGTTTTCTGTGAGGATAATGTTACTGCAATGTATAACAGCGTACCGCTTTATGTTATTGACAAGCCAGATTTGTATAAGAATATGGACTTTGTTATGTTTAACTTTACACTTGAAAGCAAGCAAACGGTTGAAAAGGTTTTATTAGAAAACTATTCTACTAAAAAGCCAAGTGAAACTAAATTCACAAGAGGACTATATTTTAAAGGTGTTCTGTAAAACTATCGCTCTGAGTGAGGCTTTACATCATAACCTGAAAAAATGTAATCTTCGTTATCACCTAATTTAATTTCGCTTGTTTTGTTGTCGTTTTTGTCATTTTCATTCATTGTTCTACCCTCCTTAGTAATTATAATTATATGTCAAAAATTAATTCTTATTCATTGACTTTAAAATAAAATAGTTGTATAATATTATAGTATGTAATTTTTGAAAAGAGGTTATTTGTTTATGTCGTTGTTTTTACATAGAACATGGGCTGATATAAATCTTGATAATATCGAACACAATTTTAATTTAATTAAAGAAAAAGTTTCTAAAAACGCTAAAATAATGGCTGTTGTAAAGGCTGACGCTTATGGTCACGGCGCAAAGATTTTAGCAAAAATGTTTGATGAATTAGGTGCAGATTGGTTCGCAGTTTCAAACATAGAAGAAGCTTTACAGTTAAGAAGTTTTGGCATTAAAAAGCATATTTTAATTTTAGGTTATACTCCTGTAAACCTTGCTAAAACTTTGGCTGAAAACGACATTTCACAAGCAATTCTTGATAAAGAGTATGCTTTGAATTTGCAAAAGCAAGCAAAACAAGATAATGTTAAAGTTAAAGGTCATATAAAAATTGATACAGGTATGGGCAGAATTGGTTTTTATCATCATTCTTTTGATGATGATACTGCTGTAAATGATATATTAGAAAGTCTTAAAGGCGGTAATATTATTTCCGAGGGAATATTTACACATTTTGCAACATCTGATTATGATAATGATGAGAATGGCGAACACACTAAAAAGCAATTCGATTTATTTTGCGATGTAATCGATAAATTAGATAGAAACGGTGTTAAATTCTCACTTCGCCACTGCGCTAATTCTGCTGCAACACTTGACAAACCGGAATATCATCTTGATATGGTAAGACCTGGTATTATTCTTTATGGACTTAACCCGTCAAGTTATTTTGATAAATACGACTTAAAGCCTGCGTTTACTTTAAAATCTGTTGTTTCGCTTGCAAAAGGAATATTAAAGGGCGATACCGTTTCATACGGTAAAACCTTTGAAGCTAAAAATGATATGAAAATTGCTACTATTCCTGTTGGTTATGCAGACGGTTTTTCTCGTTCGCTTTCAAACAAAGGTTTCGTTGTGATTAATGGCAAAAAGGCGAAAATACTCGGCAGAGTTTGTATGGATCAGTTAATGGTTGATATTACTGATATTGAAAATGTAAATGTAGGCGATGAAGTTTTGCTGTTTGGCGATAAAGAGCTTACCACCGATGAATTTGCAAAGCTTTGCAACACAATAAATTACGAAATTGTATGTTTAGTTGGAAAAAGAGTTCCTCGTGTTTACTACAAAAACGGAAAAGAAGTTGCAGTATTAAACCTTATTTACTCGCAAGAAGGAAAATAAAATGGTACATATAAACAACAGTTGGGACGAATTGTTAAAGGAAGATTTTAATTCCGAAAACTACTTAAAGCTTCGTGAATTTTTGAAAAAAGAATATTTTACAAAAACAATTTACCCACCTATGAACGACATTTTTAATGCATTTAAGTTAACTGATTATAACGATGTTAAAGCGGTTATTTTAGGGCAAGACCCATATCACGGAAAAGGTCAGGCACACGGGCTTTGCTTTTCTGTTAAAAGGGGTATTAAACCGCCACCGTCTCTCATAAACATTTATAAAGAGCAAAAGGCGGACCTTGGTATTGACCAGCCATTTGATAGTGGCGATTTAACAAAATGGACTAAGCAAGGCGTGTTAATGTTAAATACTGTTTTAACAGTTCGTGAGGCTTCTCCTAATTCACACAAAGGTATGGGTTGGGAACAGATTACTGATAAGGTTATTAAACTGCTGAACGACCGTGAAAAACCGGTTGTTTTCATTCTATGGGGTGCGAATGCAAGGGCAAAAAAGAGTTTGATAACAAACCCTAATCACTTAATAATTGAATCGGCGCACCCAAGTCCGTTTTCAGCTTATAACGGATTTTTTGGTAG
>CACZIY010000116.1 GCA_902781345.1 Oscillospiraceae bacterium
TTTCAAAGCTTATTTACAAAAACAACTACACAATCAATTTTGACGGCGAGCAAATCCCAAATGAAACCACAACTGAGAATTCAGCAAGTTAAAAAACAGGGCAAATCTTGCCCTGTTTTTTGGTTAAAATTAGTATTGACTTTATTATAATTATGTGTTAGTATGAAAGTATGTAAACATACATACTTTTTGGGGGGTGATATTTTGATTGAGAACAATGAATTGACTTTTGGTCGATTACTAAAATCTATGATAAAGCAATCTGGCTTTAATAATTTTGATTTTTATACTCAATTAGGTATTGCTAAACCTTATTTCTATGAAATAATTGGAGATAGAACAAATCCCCCACCACCTGAAAAACAATTTAAAATTCTTGATTTGTTAGGCAATACGGATGATAAAACAAAAGAACTGTTTTTTGACCTTGCTGCTGAAGCAAGAAATGAAACACCTGCTGACATTTCAAAATACTTAAAAGATAATGATTTATACTCATCAATTAGAAAAGATATTTATAAAAAACGGAGGAAATAATAATGGCTAAACAATCAATTGAACCAAAAATTGCAGAATTAGGTAATTGCTGGCTCAAATCTTATGACTTAGACTATAAATTGGAGCAGGAATCATTAAATACTGAAATTGATACCGCACTTGATGAATATGCTTCAAAAAACGGTGGCAAAGGTGGCAATAGACCTGACGCAAAACTGTTATTAAGAGATAAAAATTTAAATTATTATCCTATCTTAATTGAATATAAAGGTTATAAAGATAAACTTGAAAAACTTGATGATGACGGCAATGTTGCTAACAAAAAAGCTAATGGCGACCCAAATTATAACAACATAAAGTCATTTGCGGTTAATGGTGCAGTACATTATGCAAATGCTTTGCTTCACTACACCAGTTATACGGATATTATTGCTATTGGTATGACAGGTTATAAAAACGAAAACGGCGATGTTGAGCATTCAATAGGCGTTTACTATGTTTCAAAGAATAATTTTGGTATAGGTCAAAAAGTTGGCATATACACAGATTTTTCTTTCTTAAAGAGCGGTAATTTTGATTCATTTATTGAAACTATTAAAAACTTACAACTTTCACAAGAAGAATTAGAAAAACTAAAAGAACAACGAGAACAAGAGATTACTGCTAGCCTTGTTAAACTTAATAATGACATTTATCAAAATGAAAAAGGCCTTGGCGAGAATGATCGTGTGTATCTTGTTGCGGCCTCTATCATTGCTACATTGGGAATACCAGGAAAGGTTGCTCCTCTTGAAAAAGCGGATTTGAAGTCATCAACGGAAAAAGATAATACAGACGGTGATATTGTTCTTAGAAAAATCAAAGCATTTTTAAATGAAAAAGATTTACCAAATGAGAAAAAAGAACTAATTATAAGGACATTGCAGAACACACTTGCCACCGAAAATATTAACAAAGTAAAAAACGGCGAAAGTCAGTTAAAGCGAGTTTTTACAAAAATAGTAGATGATTTAGGCATTTACTATAAAATCGGTCTAACTACTGATTTTACTGGTAAACTGTTTAACGAAATGTACAGTTGGCTTGGCTTTTCGGAAGATAAACTAAATGATGTTGTTTTGACCCCATCATATGTTGCAAATTTACTTGTAAAATTAGCAAGAGTTAACAAAGATTCTTATGTTTGGGATTTTGCTTCAGGTTCTGCGGGTTTGCTGGTAGCCGCAATGAACGAAATGTTAATTGACGCAAAAAACAACATAAACTCACCTGATGAATTAGCAAAAAAATCAGCGGAAATTAAAGCAAAACAACTACTTGGTTTGGAAATTTTACCAAGTGTTTATATGCTTGCAACTCTAAATATGATATTAATGGGCGACGGTAGTTCTAACATTTTAAATAAAGACTCTTTAACTGATTTTGACGGTAATTATGGATTTGGTCAAAATGCTAAAAAGTTTCCAGCTAATGCGTTTGTGCTAAATCCGCCTTATTCAGCAGATGGCAATGGTATGATTTTTGTTGAAAAAGCGTTATCAATGATGGAAAAAGGTTATGCTGCAGTAATTATTCAAAATTCAGCCGGTAGCGGTAAAGCAACAGATTTCAACAAACGCATTTTAAAGAAAAATACCTTGATTGCAAGCATAAAAATGCCTACTGACTTGTTTATAGGCAAATCAAGTGTTCAAACTAATATTTATGTATTTCGTGTTGGCGAAGCACATCAAAAAGATGATGTTGTAAAATTTATAGACTTTTCTAATGATGGTTATACAAGAACTAATAGAAAAAAGGCAAAAAATAATTTAAAAGATACTGACCGTGCAAAAGAACGATATCAAGAAGTAGTAGATTTAGTTCGTTTCGGTAAAGATAAATTAAATATTTTTACCGAAAAAGAGTATTATGAGGGACATATTGACCCTGAAAACGGTGCTGACTGGAATCAATCTGCGCCTATTGATACCAAACCGACTTTAGAAGATTTTAAGAAAACAGTCAGTGATTATCTAGCTTGGGAAGTATCAAATTTACTTAAAAATCAAAGCGGTGAGGACGAACGCCTGGGAAAATAAATGCCTCACTTAACAAAAAGCTCAAAAATGTTGAGTGGGGCGAATATATATTAGAAGAACTATTTGATATCAAAACTACAAAAAGCATTGATAAGAATAAAATTAAATTTAGTGAAACTGGATACTATGAATATATTGGAAGAAGTCGTATTAATAACGGTGTTCAAGGTCAAATAGATAAATTAAAACATGAACCAAATCCAAAGGATACATTTTCATTAGTTCAAGTAGGTGAAACAGTTTGCCTGTTTAGAAAAAAGGAATGGTATGCTTCACAGAATATATTTATTCTATTGCCTTTATATGAAAGATTTAAAGATGTTTCTTTGTTCATTACCTCTGCAATAAATTCAGCGTTATATACATATAAAAGTGCCTATGTCTATCCAACACTTGACAATGTTAAAAAGCAAGTTATTCAGTTACCCACTAAAAATAGCGAAATTGACTTCGATTTTATGGAATCCTTTATAGCGGAGCTAGAGGCGGAGCGAATAGCGGAGCTAGAGGCGGAGCGAATAGCGGAGCTATCCGCTTACCTAAAGGTAAGCGGATTGGACAATTACGAATTGTCCAAGGAAGAAGAAAAAACGCTTGTAGACTATGGTAGTTTCCATTGGGATAGTTTTAATGTAGAAGCATTGTTTGGAAAATCCACACGCGGCAAACGGCTGAAGGGCGACGACCGAATCCCCGGTATGCTTCCTTTTGTAACCGCCGGTGAAGCTAACGAAGGCATATCTGCTTTTATCGGAAATAAGGTCAAAGTGTTTGATAAGAATACAACAACAATAGATATGTTCGGCTCTGCAAAATACCGTAACTATCAGTATGGAGGCGATGACCATGTCGCCGTTGTACATACGGAAGCCTTACCGATGAAAGCGGCAATTTTTGTCACCTCGGCTTGTCATAAGGCAGCTCACACGGGAAAATTTGATTACGGTCATAATTTTTATGCAAAAGATGCTGACGCACTGGATATTATGTTACCCAAAGCAGCTGACGGGCAACCGGACTATGAAACTATGGAAACACTAATATCTGCTGTTCAAAAGCTCGTAATCAAAGATGTTGCCCAATTCACAAATGAAAAGATTGATGCAACAAAAAGAATTGTATCTAAATAATAATTGACTTTTTGCCGATTTATTGGTATAATGAAAGTGCATTAATAATGCAAAAAAT
>CACZIY010000117.1 GCA_902781345.1 Oscillospiraceae bacterium
ACGGTGAAAAGAAATGTTGTATCTTGGCGGAAACACATTTGTTAAAAATGATGAAATAATCGGCATTTTTGATATGGATAATGCTACTGTATCGAAAAAAACGAGAGATTTTCTTAATAATGCCGAAAAAGAGAAAAATATTGTTTATACCAGCATTTATGATATGCCGTTGTCGTTGGTGGTAACAAAAAATACCACTTATATTTCACCAATCGCCCCAAAAACTTTGAGTTATAGGGTTAAAAACAGGCTGGTATAAGAAATGAAATATTTACCAACTAATAAAAAACTAAAAAATCTTTCACAGATTTTAAGAAGAAATCAAACAAAAGAAGAAAAGAAGCTATGGTTTGATTTTTTGAAAGACTATGAAGTTCAATTTAATCGCCAAAAAATTATAGGAAATTATATTGTAGATTTTTACTGTAAAAAAGCAAATTTGATTATAGAGCTTGATGGTTCTCAACATTATCAAAAACAAGGCGAAGAAAACGATATAAAGAGAACAAAGTATTTTGAAAAATTAGGTATTCAAGTTATTAGATTTTCTAATTATGAAATAAATACAAATTTTAACGGAATATGCGAAACTATAGACGATGAGGTATCAAAAAGATTGTAACCCCTCATCCGTCAAGCGTTCGCTTGCCACCTTCCCCCAAGGGAAGGCCGAACATATTTAAATGTTTTGGGGTAGATTATGAAGAAAAAAGTTATAGTTTTAATATTGGTTTTAGTTATTATTTCATCTTATTTTTTCATAATAAATTCATCATTAACTAAAAACTTAGAGTTTGCACAAAGAATAAACTATTGCCACAACAGCGGAAAAGTTATGATTTCGATTGACGGAAATTCTATTGATTTAAGTGATGTTTCAATCGAAAAAAACAAAAAAGAAACAACAAAGTTTAACACAAGCGGCAATTTTAGCTTTTATAAAGGCGTTTACGGTCTTGATACTTATAAATTTACTATAAAAAAAGAAATATCAAAACTTGATAAAGATTTGGTTTTATCATTCAAAAAATTGAATGATAATTGGTGGAATGTAAACTTTTATAAAATAAATTTAAATATTAGCAAAAATAATAACGCATTAGTATTTAAAGGAAAATGCTCTGCAAATGATGAAAATTTTTCTTTTGATAAAACAATTTATAATATTAAAAACAATAAATATGAATTTGAATTGTTTTAAGAAAATTTGCTAATAGTTAAAAATGCCTTCCCTTGGGGGAAGGTGGCAAGCGAACGCTTGACGGATGAGGGAAAAAATTATATTTTTAAATAAATTATCAACCCTGAGGCACTAAGAAATTCAAGTTATATCAAACTTGTTGCCGAAGAGAAGGCAGCGGAGGCTCTCCGCGGAAAGGTGAAGATAAAATGGAAAACGAAGAAATTTTGATGAACACGCAGGTTGAAGAGGAATATGATGCCTCGGCGATTCAGGTCCTTGAAGGACTTGAAGCTGTAAGAAAACGCCCTGGTATGTATATCGGCTCGACAGGCGAGCGAGGTTTGCACCATTTGGTTTACGAAATTGTCGATAACTCTATCGACGAAGCGTTGGCAGGCTATTGCACCGATATTAATGTCGAAATTTTAGATGACGATGTTATCAAAGTATCTGATAACGGTCGTGGTATTCCTGTCGATATTCAGAAAAAAATGGGTATGCCAGCGGTTACTGTTGTATTTACACAGCTTCACGCAGGTGGTAAATTCGGCGGCTCGGGCTATAAGGTTTCGGGCGGTCTTCACGGTGTTGGCTCATCAGTTGTAAACGCTTTGTCTGATTGGCTCGAAGTTGAAGTCAGAAAAGACGGTAAGCTTTACCGCCAGCGTTTTGAGGATTCAAAACCTGTTTATGACTTGAAATGTATTGGCGATTGCGAAGGCTCAGGTACAACCGTTACCTTTAAAGCCAGCGCAAAAACCTTTACCGAAACTACAAGATATGACTATGAAACCTTGTTAACCAGACTTCGTGAACAAGCATTTTTGAATGCAGGTATAAAAATTAACCTTTCTGATAAAAGATTTGATGCCGAGGTTGACGATAAGGGCGAGCCAAGAGCAGATGTTTTGCATTTTGAGGGCGGTATTAAATCATATTGCGACTTCTTGCTTTCAAAGAAAAAGGCCGCTACAAGAATTACCGAAGACGACATTTATATCTCCGCGGTAAAAGGCGATGCACAGGTTGAAGTTGCTTTGCTTTACAACAGCGGATACGATACAAATATTATTTCATTTGCAAATAACATTCATACTGTTGACGGTGGTACTCACGAAAATTCATTTAAAAAAGCGCTTACAAAAGTTGTAAACGACTACGCAAGAAAATTCAAATATTTAAAAGATAACGACTCTAACTTTAAAGGTGAAGATGTTCAAGAGGGCTTGATTGCGGTTATTTCGGTAAAACTTACCGATGCGCAGTTTGAGGGTCAGACCAAAGCAAAACTCGGTAACACCTATATCGGAACACTTGTTTCGCAGGCTATGAATGAAAAACTGACCGACTATTTTGAAGATAACCCTGCAGTTGCAAAATTAGTTGTAAGCAAGGTTATGTCGGCAACCGCTGCCAGAGAAAAAGCACAAAAAGCCAGAGAAATGGAACGCGAAAAATCAAAAGGTATCGGCAAAATGCGTATGCCTGATAAATTGGCTGATTGTATTTCACGAGACCCTACTAAAAACGAGCTTTACATAGTCGAGGGTGATTCTGCGGGCGGTTCTGCAATTAAAGGTAGAGATAGTAAATATCAGGCGATTTTGGCACTTTGGGGTAAAATGCTCAATGTTGAAAAAGCAAGAATTGATAAAGTTTACGGTAATGATAAGCTAACACCTGTTGTTGTTGCTTTGGGAACAGGTATCGGCGACAATTTTGATATTGAAAAATTGCGTTATCACAAAGTAATTATTATGTCCGATGCCGATGTTGACGGTGCGCATATCGCAACACTTTTGTTAACATTTTTCTTCCGTTATATGCCACAGCTTATTGAAAACGGACATATTTATATCGCACAACCACCGCTTTTTGAAGTTAAAAAAGGCAAGCAAAAAAGATACGCTTTCAACGAAGCAGAGCGTGATAAATATAATGCTGAACTTGGCGGAAACGCTTCTATTCAGCGTTACAAAGGTCTTGGTGAAATGGACCCTGAACAACTTTGGGAAACAACAATGGACCCGTCATTCAGAACTATGCTTAAAGTAACTATGGCAGACGCAGAGCGTGCTGATAAAGTATTTAGCGTGCTTATGGGTGATGAAGTTGAGCCAAGAAAAGAATTTATCGAGAAAAACGCAAAATTTGTTGAAAACTTGGATATTTAGATTAAATTTACGAGGTATTTATGGAGCAATTATCATACATTTTATCGCCTGATGAGGTAAAAGAAGCGCTTTATACCGCAGGCGTGTTAAAAAATTACAAAAAACGAATGATTTTTCTTATAACAATTTCGTTTATTGTAGTAGTTTTATCGTTAATTCCGCTTTTTAATAAACCGATTAACGAAATTTTTGCAAATCCAAACACCTATTTGCCAACCGTTGCGCTAATAATTGTTAATTTATTCGCTTATTTTGGCTATAAAAATAACGAAAAAAATACAGTCAGAGGCTCAACAACAGGCGAAAATACCGTTCTTACAATATATGAAGATAAAATCAACGTTGTTGTAAAAGCGTATGACGCCGATTGGGATATTTTAAAAGAAGATGTTTCGAGAGT
>CACZIY010000118.1 GCA_902781345.1 Oscillospiraceae bacterium
TGTATGATTGTTAAGTCTGATTGATGCACCCTCATTTGTTGTCATTTCAAGACTTAAATCGATAGGCTCGGTTGATGGTTCAGTAGGTTCAGTTGAAGAAGGCTCTGTTGGATCGGTTGAAGATGGCTCTGTCGGCTCAGTAGGGTCTGTTGGTTCTGTAGGATCTGTCGGCTCAGTTGGGTTAACCGGACCGTCATAATTAGGGTCAACATCACCACAACGAGTACAAACACCGTATGAATAAGTATGATATCCTAATTTAAATTGAGTTTTTATTGTTTTTTGACAAGTAGTACAATACTTTTCAGTATAACCGCCCATTGTACAGGTTGGCGCATGGACAACTGTTTGCGATTCATCATAAGTATGGTCAAGTTTAATAACTCTGCCGTCGCCATAATATGAGCGTTGCTGTTGCATACCGCATTCAGAACAGGTATAAAGATGATAACCTCTTTGAGAGCAAGAAGGTGTATAAGTTTGAGTTAATTGATAATTGTGTTCTGTAACAGGTATCAAAGTTTCACTTAAAGTCTCTTCACATCTTGTGCAAACCGTTTTAATCTTTCCTTTGTTAAGACAGGTTGCAGGTGTTGTAGTTGTGCTCTCAATATGACCAAGTGGTGCGCCGTCTTCCAAATAACAATATTCGCAATGACGAGCAGATGTGCAAGTGGCGTCAACATAAGAATGTGTACATTCTACTGTATAATTACCTGTCATATCTGCAGAAATATCAATAGTTTGTGAATTAGAATCTTTCAAAACATTGTTATTAGCAACATAAACGAAATTTGCATTATCATCAAAGTTTGAAAGTGCTGTTAAATTGTTGATATTTGAGTTTGCAAGAGTCACTTTAACATATTGTGTTAATGCAGAATTTGAATAGAACAAATTAGCAGCGTTGTTTATATTACAATTGTAAAAATTAATCTTGTTAGTATTTGAACTCGAGCCGTTTGCAATTAAAAACGCTTGGTGCGAGTTAAGATTTAATGTACAACCTTTAAATGTTGCAGCACTTCTTGTAATATTCATAGTGCCGTTAGTGTTTGTATAAGTAAATGTGCAATTGTTACAAACTGTATTAATACCGCCGTAGCTATGCGTGAATATGGTACCTGATTTTGTTGTGTTAATTGTAACATCAACATCATCAAGCTCAATTTCAGCATTATAATAGTTTTCCTTTGTTGAAACAAGTCCGTTTGCATCACTTGCAAGAACAATGTCGCCGTTTTTAATAATCGGTTTTCCGTCATTAATTCTTATTTTAGCGGATGTGTTGCTTGCAGTTATTGTATTACCGTTCAAATCAATTGTGCAAGCATCAAACAATTCAACCGCTTTGGTTAATGCAATATTCTGTGTCAATTTAATTGTGCCGTTTTTATTTATGCTATAAGCAGCATTAATTAACTCATCTTCAGTTGCCACTTCAATATAATCCGAAAGCGAACGACTGTTGCTCGAATTTACAACAACAGGTGTTTGCGCGGTTGTGTTGCATTTCACAAAATTTAATTTTTTAACTGTAACACTGCTTGAAGAAACTTTTTTAAACTTAATATCAAAAGGTGTATCGTCTTGTAAGTCAACCGAACCAACATAAACCTGTCTGCCGATATCGGTACCCATATCTTTATATTCAAAAGAACTTGTCTTTGTTCCGTTAATATAAGTATCGGTAACACCCGAATTATTGCTCACTTCGGCATAAACGTCATATTTACCGGTTGATAATTCATCGTTCATAGTAAATGTTAAATCGTTTAAAGTTTTTAAATTACTTACTGTTTTATAGTAAGAATTTTGATTACCGTTGCTCTTAATATTAAGCGGATTAAAAGTCAAATATTTATCATAATCAGCATCATTTTGAAGTTGATAAACTCTTACATAATCAATATACATTTTCCATTTTTCAACTTCAGAATCGTTAACAGGGTTTGAGAACATACCCATTGCAACATTAAGAATTAACCAATGTTCAAATGTGCGATAAGACTGTGCCAATTCAGGCGAAGTAATATCCATAATACTAAACATATTCTCATCGCAACCCATAACTAAATATTTATCGGTCCAAAAAAGCCAATAATTATGGAATGTTGTGTTAGGGTCGTTTGCATCGGTAAACGAAGCTCCGCCTGCGCCTGTTGATTTATGAGTTTTTGAGCCGTAAGCAGCGCCATGGTGAAGTGTTGACTGAATAGATTTTGCACCGAAAGTTTCCATTATATCAATTTCACCCGAATACGGCCAATCACAAGAACCGCTCGGATAATCATAACCTAACAGCCAAATTGCAGGAACGATGTTTTTACCGCCCGAAATTTTTGCTCTTACTTCAAAATAACCGTATTTCCACGCTTGTTTACCTTGTGTAGAAATCTCAGCAGCAGTATATCTTTTTGTTTTGCCGTTAGCAGTTACCGTAGTTTTAATTTTTGGAACAATAATTGCATTTTCGCCGTCAAACTCCAAATTGCCGTCATCCATTGAGTCGGCATAGTTTTGAAGTTCCGAATTTCTGTGCACATTTTGACCGTCAAGCTGCCATTTTGAAGTGTCAAGGGTGTTTCCGTTAAATTCATCGTTAAACACCATTGTGTAGTCAGATTTTACTCTGTCCAAAAAAGAGCCCGTTGAAGCAGACTCAGCGTTTGTTACATCACTTTTGCTTGTTTTTACGATTATTGCCGTTGTCGATGAAACAATAGCAAAAGCAAGTAACAATGATAATAATTTTCTCATTAGCATTTACCTCCTATAATGCTTATGTATTTCTTACTTCTATTGTACACCACCAACAATAGAAGAAAAGACCGATTTAATAAAGCAATAGATACCGAAAAAACCCTCTTTAGAAACAGCCTGTAAAATATTGACAGGCTGTTTTCTTAAAGTAGGAGTATGAAAAAACTTGTATCTCTCGCTAGATTGTATTCAATTTTTAAATGTTTTTTACTTTATTTATACATTAAAAATTCTCATTTATTTAAGCATTTGCTGCTGCCCAATGGTCAACGATTGCTTTTGTAGTTGCGTCTAACGAAGAATAAGCACTATTTTCATCAGCAATAAATGCTGTTGCAACTGCGGCAATATTACGCATGGTTGTACTATCTGAATAATAGTAAGTATCACCTATTTTAGCATAACCGCGAGCAACAAAGTTTCTTGCTAAGTTAGTCTCTTTAATACTTACAATAGAGCCTACAAATTGGTTTGTATTCCAAAGCTGCTTAGCATTGTAAATAATATCAATATTATCGTCTTCGTGAGTAAATTCGCCTTCAATAATATCAGCAGGAGCAATAATTGTACCAATTACAACTTCTTCATCATTAGTGTTAAGTGCATCAATTTTATCCATATCAACTGTTGTGTAAAAACGCAATCCGTTTCTTAGACCGAGTCTGATTGAAGCACCGTCAATTGTTGAAACTACAGGTGATGCAGGTATATCAGTACCTCGAACATAAAATTCATTATGACCGCTAATTTTGCTTGTATCAATTTTATTGTCTTCGCCTACTGCTCCTTCGACTGCGTCACCGTCTGCAGTATAACTGATAATCTGACCTTCTGCAACATAAGCGTTGTTG
>CACZIY010000119.1 GCA_902781345.1 Oscillospiraceae bacterium
TCACTCGCTTTTTGTCGCTTTCTCTGCCACAGGCAGCGCTCCAAACGCTCCCTCTCGCGACGGACCGTCGCTTCAAGTTCGAGTCTTATCTTACAACAATTAAAAACCCCCAAACCGAAAAATCGGTTTGGGGTTTTTGGCGCAGAAGGAGAGACTCGCCCGTGATGCTTCTGCGCATCACGGCACGCACGCGGGCACCAAAACAGTCTCCCAGACTGTTTTTATTGCTATCGCAATTGCCCTGTTCGAGTCTCTCGCATATTACAATTAAAAACCCCTAACCAAAGAATTGGTTTGGGGTTTTTTGGCGCAGAAGGAGAGACTCGAACTCTCGCGACGGTGTTATCCGCCCTACTCCCTTAGCAGGGGAGCCTCGTCACCAACTTGAGTACTTCTGCATAGTAACGCTTTATTATCTATTAACTTATAAAAGTTGAGCCTGATAAAAAGTTTCATCAGGCTCTTTTGGCGGAGAGGATGGGATTCGAACCCATGTGCCTTTTGGGCAAACGGTTTTCAAGACCGCCTCGTTATGACCACTTCGATACCTCTCCGTATTTTCGAATGCCTAAATATTTTAACACAATTGATTATGTTTGTCAACAGTTTTTTTGAAAAAACATTGCCTTTTATTTTGTAATTTCAAATCAAGCCCCCTCAACAGAATTGAGGGGGCAAAATATATTGAAAAACTCCATTAATTGTGGAAATTAATGTTACTCGATTTTGCCTTCTTTTTTAGCATCTTCAATAACCTTTTCAGCTACCATAGGTGGCGCTTCCTCATATCTTTCAAATTCGAGTGTAAATGAGCCTCTGCCACCTGTTACTGAACGAAGCATTGTTGAGAAATCAGAAGTTTCAGCAATAGGCACCTCAGCTACGATTTCCTGCTCTTTATCTTCAAGCGGATTCATACCCAAAATTCTGCCACGGCGTTTATTAATATCGCCGATAATGTCGCCCATATAATCATCAGGCACGATTGCTTTTAATGTGCCAACAGGCTCGAGCAATACAGGGTTTGCTTGTGTAAGACCTGCTTTATAAGCAACAGCTGCAGCGGTCTTGAACGCCATTTCAGAAGAGTCAACAGGGTGATAAGAACCGTCAACCAAAGTCGCTTTAAGACCAACAACAGGATAGCCTGCCAAAACGCCTTTTTTAATAGAATCCTGCAAGCCTTTTTCAACAGCAGGGAAGTAGTTCTTAGGAACAGCACCGCCGAAGATTTTTTCTTCAAATACTAAACCTTCACTGTCGGTTGGCTCAAATTCAATCCAAACATCACCAAACTGACCGTGGCCACCTGATTGTTTTTTATGTCTGCCTTGAACTTTAACCTTTTTCTTGATTGTTTCTCTGTAAGCTACTTTCGGTGCACTTAATATAACATCAACACCGAATTTTGCTTTGAGTACAGAAACAACAACATCAAGACTTTGCTCGCCAAGGCCAGAAATAATCTGCTCGTGAGTTTCTTTATTCTGATAGAATTCGATTGAAGGATTTTCCTCACAAATTCTAACCATTGCCTGAGCAATTTTATCCTCATCGCCTTTATTTTTCGGCGAAATAGCCATTGAAATTGAAGCCTTAGGAAAATCAACTGCCAACAAACTAACAGGATTTTTCGGGTCGCAAAGTGTATCACCGGTTTTAGCAAAGTTAAGTTTTGCAACTGCGCCGATATCACCAGCAATAATTTTGTCGGTATCTACTTGTTTTGCACCGTTTACAAACATTAATTTACCTATCTTTTCGGTTTCGCCTGTTCGAGTGTTCAGCACTGTATCGCCGGATTTCAAAACACCTGAAATTACTTTGAAATAAGACATTTTACCGATAAACGGGTCAGCAACAGTTTTGAAAACAGTAGCAGCCAAAGGTGCGTTTTTATCACAAGGTACATCTACTGCTTCACCGTCTTTATTAACGCCTGTTTCGCCGCCGACTTCGGTAGCGGACGGTAAAATTTTAACCAAAGCGTTAAGCAAAAGGTTAATACCCTCAAGAGTTTGAGCAGCACCGCAATATACAGGTGTAATTTCGCCTGTTTTAACGCCTTCTTTAAGACCTGCAAAAAGTTCATCTTCAGTAAATTGCTCGCCTGAGAAATACTTATCCATCATTTCCTCGTTAAGTGAAGCAACCGATTCGCAAAGAAGACCGTACATTTTTTCATATCTGTCTTTAGCAGCATCAGGCATATCAATTTCAATTGGTTTACCGTCTTCATACTTCCAGGTTCTGCCTGTTACAACATTGATATAACACTCAACCTTGTGGTCGGAAGCATAAGGAATAATTACAGGCATAACCTGATTACCGTAAACTACACGCAAATTAGCGATAACATCTTTACAGTTAGCATGCTCTGAATTTGCTTTTGTTACAAAAAAGATTTTTGAAAGTCCATATTTAGAACAAGCCTTAAAAGCCTTTTGTGAGCCAACATTAAGACCTGATTTAGCAGACAAAACTATAATAGCGTTTTTAGCCGCTCGCATAGCTTCGGCAGAGCCGTTAGCAAAGTCGAAAAGACCCGGAGCATCAATAAGATTTATTTTAGTATCACGCCATTCAAGAGAAGAAACTGCTGAGTAAACAGAAACCTTTCTTTTCTTTTCTTCTGCGTCAAAATCCATAGTTGTGTTGCCTTCTTCGACTTTACCGTGTCTGTCGGTAGCACCTGCTACAAAAAGCATTGCTTCTGCAAGCGAAGTTTTACCGCAAGAACCGTGACCTAATAAGGCAACATTCTTAATATCTTTGGTATCATATTCTTTCATTAGTAAAACACTCCTTTGTGTGATTGATATTTCTATTTTAACACTAAATTAAAAGAAAATCAAGTGCAAATTGCAAATTACGATAAAAATTTGTTTAACTTTTTTGTATAATTTGCACAAATATATAAAAAACAAAATTATTTGTTGACCTATATTAAAAAAGATTATATAATTTAGGTATACATTAATGAATAATATGTATAAAGAGGGTTAGTTATGAGAATTTCTACTAAAAGTATTAATCAAAAAATTAAAAGCGATGTTACTGATTTTATCGAAAAAAGTGACCGTTCTTTTCATAAACAAGTTAAAGAAACTGTAAATACAATTGCAAATGATAGCGAGAATTCACCTATCATTTTGCTTTCGGGTCCGTCAGGCTCAGGCAAAACCACCACTGCGCTTACAATTGAGAGTATTCTTGACAGAATGGGTTACGAAACTCACACAATTTCAATGGACAATTATTTTGTACCGCTTAGCGATGAAGAACGAGTAAAATTGGCAAATGGCGAGTTAGATTTAGAGTCGCCAACTCGTGTTGACACCGATTTGTTAAACTCGCAATTGCAAGATATGCTTGATAATAAAAAGGTGGAGTTGCCTAAGTTTAATTTCAAGAATAATACCAGAGAAAAATCGGGTATTTTCTTAGAGAGAAAGAAAAACGAGCTTATTTTGTTAGAGGGAATTCACGCTTTAAACCCCGATGTAGTGCAAATTGATGATGATGCAACTTTTACCGTTTATGTCAGCGTAAGAACAAGGGTTAAAAGTGATGATTGCCTTTTGCACCC
>CACZIY010000120.1 GCA_902781345.1 Oscillospiraceae bacterium
TATTTTAAGAGACTTTGTAGCTCGTGGTTATGCAAAAATTACTGACAGCCAAAATCAAACAACAATTGTTTATGCTGACTACACACCAAGTTCGGCTCGTTCTCTCGGATATGTTGCTTATATGTTTAGAGAAGCTAATTTGAACAACGATTTATACTTAGCAAATCAAACTAATGTTGATAGATGGGCTGATGTTTATGCAGATAAATTCGACCCAAAAGGCTATGATAAATGGTAAAAAAACAATAAAACAAAAACAACTCGTTTAAAGCGAGTTGTTTTTTTATAAGCACTAAAGATTTACAGGAGAAAAATCTAAGCTTTCTAATAATTCTTTAGCAGTTTCAGAATTTGAATTAATATAGCAACAATAATCGTTCAAATCTTTTGTGGTGTAATTGCTGTTGTTTATTGAAGTTTTTGATAAAGTGTAACCTACTTTGTAACCCTCACACTCAAATTCACAACATACAACACCGTTTACTCTTTTAATAGTACCGTCTGAACATTTGCTGTTTGAATAGTAAATATTATTCTCTAAAATCATTGATAATTCGTGTTGTTTAAATGACAATCTAAAAGGATTAGCTTCATCATCACAATAAACTATACCATTATCATCAACTTTTATTTTTGAAGCAAGGCTAATTGAACAGCTTTCTTGCTTTTTGGCTGATAAGTATTTTTCCTTATCTTCAATTTTTTGAAAGCTGGTTTCTTGAGTTTCAGTTTCTTTCTGCTCTTGGTCTTTCTTTGGCGTGCTTTTATTCTTGTTCTTATTATTGTTTTTAACAGTTACAGTATAAACAGCTTTGTTTTTGTTCTTTTTCTTATTTTTATGATTAACTGTTTCATTTTGACTGAAAGTAGTATTTGGCTCTTGAACAAGTTCAATATCATCAGTGTTTTCAGTTTTCAAAGCGGCAAAAGCAGATATTGCAATAATCGCAACGCAAGCGACAGCAGGCAAAACTCTTTTAAAAAGCATTTGCGAGTTAAAAGATTTTACTTTTGTGTTTTCTTTAACAGGTGTTTTCAAAATTTCTTGTCTTATCTTTTCAAGGTCAGGCATTTCATCTTTCAAAGCTTGTTTAAAAAACTCTTTATCATTCACTTTTCACGCCTTCTTTCATACTAAAGTTTTTTCTGATTTCATTTAAAGTCCTATACAACTTATTCTTTACAGTAGATTGATTTATATTAAGCAACTGGGCAATTTCAGGGATTTGCTTATCAAGCGAGTAAAACAGATGAAAAATCTTTCGAGTCAACATATCCTTTTCTTTTAAAAAGTTTGCAACCTCGTTTAATTGCTCTTTTCCCAAAAAATCATCTTCAAGCGAATAGTTGTCCGCTATTGTATCGGTCAAATCAACCTCTTCATCGTTCTTATCAAGCTGAATGTTTGAAATCTGCATTTTTAACCGTTCTTTCGCTGAATAATAGCGATAAAGCTTTTGCTTTGCAATCCTTTTAGCAAACGCTTCAGGATTTTCTATGTAATCTTCGCCTTTTTTATTTATAATCAAATATATTTCAGTAAATGTTTCTTGAAATATATCGCTAACATCACTTACATTGCAACATTTTGCGGTTATAAATGCTAAAATAGATTGGTTTGTGCTTTCATAAATCTCGTTAAAAACCTGCTCTAAAACAGCATTCGACATTAAATTTTTACCCCTTCCTAATACTAAGCGTAAAATACTTTTATAAAAGTTTCAATTTTTTAAAAATTTTATTTTCATATTATATCACATTATTTTTAAAACTTCAATAAAGTCATTGACTTTTTATTTATTATACTTTAAAATAAATATACAAGCGAGTAAATTATACGGTTGCGTTCGTAAAAACGAATGAGGAAAGTCCGAGCATCACAGAGCAGGATAACGGCTAACGGCCGCCGTAGGTGACTACCGGGATAGTGCAACAGAAATAAACCGCCTGTTTTTCAGGTAAGGGTGGAAAGGTGGGGTAAGAGCCCACCGACACGGTGGTAACATCGTGTGCCATGTAAACCCTATCCGATGCAACATTGACAAAAGGGCTATGCATTTGCTCGATGCTACCTTTGAAAAATGGCTGGAGGCAATTGGTAACAATTGTCCAAGATAGATAACCGTACACGACAGAACTCGGCTTATAGATTTACTCGCTTACATATTTACTTTTGCGCCGACTTTTTCGGCGTTTTTTCAAATAGAGGTTTTTATGAAGAAAAACGAAAAAGAAATTATGGAGATTATCGACTATTCAACCGATGGTTTTGGTATTGCAAAAGCATCAGACGGAATGACTGTTTTTGTGCCGAATAGCGCTGTCGGCGATAAAGCCGAAATCTTGATTGTAAAAGAATTAAAAAAGTTTTGCTTTGGCAAAGTTTTAAATATTATTTCACCGTCAAATGACAGAATTAAGCCTGATTGCGAGGTTTTTAGTCGTTGTGGTGGTTGCTGTTTTCGCCATATTGATTATGATGCAGAGTTAAAGTATAAGCAAAAACGCGTTGCAGATGCTATTTTGAGAATTGGCGGAATTGATACAAAGGTTAACGAGGTTTTGAGTAATAAACAAACAATTCGTTATCGCAATAAAGGGCAGTACCCTGTAAGAAAAGATAAAAACGGAAAGATAATAGCAGGCTTTTATTCGCTTCATTCACACCTTGTTGTGCCTTGTTCTGATTGTGTTTTGCAACCAAAAGAGTTTAAAGCAATAGTGGACGCTTGTTTGGATTTTTTTAATCAATATAACATTTCAGCTTATGATGAGCAAACGGGCAAAGGTTTAGTTCGCCATATTTACTTGCGAAAAAGTGATTATGAGAATAAGGTTTTAGTTTGCTTAGTTATCAACGGCGAAAGTATAAAGAATCAAGAAATTCTGGTTGAAAAACTTAAAAAATTCGAGTATGTTAGCGGAATAGTTTTAAATATAAACACCGAAAAGAGCAATGTGATTTTGGGAGATAAATGCAAACTTCTTTACGGAAAAGATTATATTATTGAAACGCTTTTAGGGGTAAAATTTAAAATTTCACCGCTTGCATTTTTTCAAGTTAATCGCCAAATGACCGAATTTTTGTATAAAACTGTCGCTGATTTTGCTGATGTTAAAGGTAAAACGGTGCTTGATTTATTCTGCGGTACGGGAACAATCGGGCTTAGCATAACAAAAGGAGCAAAAAAAATAATAGGCGTTGAAATTGTAAGCCAAGCGGTTGAAAATGCAAAAGAAAATGCAAAAATAAACGGAATTGAAAACGCTGAATATATTTGCGATACCGCCGAAAATGCCGCAAAAACGCTTGATGAAAAAGGCGTTAAGGCGGATGTTGTGATTCTCGACCCGCCAAGAAAAGGTGCAACCGAAAAACTTATAAATACTGTTTGCAACGGCTTTTCGCCAAAACAGGTTGTTTATGTTTCTTGCGACCCCGCAACACTCGCAAGAGATTTAAAAGTTTTTAAAAATCTTGGCTATAAAACACAAAAAGTA
>CACZIY010000121.1 GCA_902781345.1 Oscillospiraceae bacterium
GCGGTGGTTTCATAAACATTTTCAAAATCATAATTTTGCTTGACATACTCAATTACTTCATCAACAACAAAATGATTTTGCGGCTCCATTGTATGAGTTATAAACACCTTATCAAGTCGGATTTTATCAATACCCTCCAACTTATCTTGAACATATTTTTTAATAACCTCGGTAATAGGGCCGCGATACTTTTTAGCAACACCCATTACGCCGTCTTTTACTTCGATACAAGGTTTTAATTTCAAAAGGTTTGCGCCGAGTGCCGCAAGTGCAGAACAACGACCTCCTTTATACAAAAACTCCAAAGTGTCAATTACAAAAGAAGAACGCACTTTTGGCTTTAACTGCTCAATATTTTGAGCGATTTCGGCGGCTGACAAGCCCTTATCACGCATTTCACAAGCGCTTAAAATCAAAAGTCCGATACCTGTTGAAAGATTTTTAGAATCAATTGCGTAAATATTGCCTAACTGAGAAGCCGCTAATCTTGAATTAGCAAAAGTCGAACTCATATCGCTGCTGATTGTGAAATTGATAATTTCGCAGTTCTTTCCAAACTGGCTGAAAAAATCTTCCCATTCGGCAACATTGGTTGCAGCAGTTTTAAGAAGTTTGCCTGTTTTGCGTTGATAATCAAAAACTTCAAAAGCATTTATCTCAACACCGTCTTTTTTTGACTCAGTTTCTGAAACAATATTAAGCGGTAAAATTTTAATGTCGTACTTTTCAATAAGCTCTGGCGATAAATCGCAAGTTGAGTCAGATGAAATAATTATTTTGCCCATAATTTCTACCCCATTTTTATTTTATATTATGATTATAACAAAACTAAGTGTATTTTACAACAAAAATTTAAGTTTTCTATGGAAATTTTTAAATGTTTGTGGTATAATTTATTGTGATATGGTATATCTCTTTGATTTTTTGAAAGAATAATAAAAAAATCAAGGAGAGGTTTATGAAAAACGATTATTTACAAAATCCTGATGAAACACCGCAAGGTGTTGAAGAAGGCGAGCAAAAACGAGATAATATCATAGAATTCGGCTCGGTTACGGTGGGCGAAAAATCGCCTGTTCATTGCTTAAATATTATCGGGCAAATTGAGGGGCATTATGTTTTGCCCTCGAACAATAAGACCACTAAATATGAGCATATTATTCCGCTTTTGGTGGCGGTTGAAGAGTCTGAAAGCATTAAAGGGCTTTTGGTGATTTTAAACACTGTCGGCGGTGATGTTGAGGCAGGGCTTGCAATTGCAGAATTGATTGCAGGAATGGAAAAACCTGTTGTATCATTAGTGTTAGGCGGCGGTCATTCAATCGGTGTTCCGTTAGCGGTTTGCGCTGACCGTTCATTTATTGTGCCGAGTGCGACTATGACTGTGCACCCTGTCAGAATGAGCGGACTTGTAGTAGGCGCAATTCAGACATATTCTTATTTTGAGCGTATGCAGGACAGGATTGTAAAATTTGTTACGAATAATTCGAGCGTCAGCGAAAGCTCTTTTCGCAAAATGCTTCATAATACCGCAGAGCTTGCTACTGATATTGGCACGGTTTTAAACGGTGAAGAAGCGGTTAAAAGCGGTTTGATTGATGAAATCGGGAGTTTAAGCGACGCTATGAGATACTTAAATCATTTAATTGAAAAAAAGGAGAAAGAGTTTAGTGAAAAAGAAAAAGTTAAAGAAGAATACAGCTCAAAAAAGAGTTAGGTCAAATCAAGGTCATTCAAAACAGATAACTGCGATAATTTTAATGGCTGTTGCTGTATTTGTTTTGGCAATAATTTTTATTCCGACTTCGAGTTTAGGCTCGGCAGGGGTATGGATTAAGAAAATTATTTTTGGTATTTTTGGCTTTAGCTCTTATGTTTTACCGATAGTTTTGGGTTATTGGGCAATTGCGAAGGCGAGAGAAAAAAGCAAGTTTAGCAAAACAACTTGCGTTTTTGCTTTGCTTTTGGTTTTGTTTGTTAACACCGCATTTGAAACTATCTCGCATGAGATTAATTCGGGCTTTTTCAAATATTTAGGCGAATGCTTTTTAGACAAAAGTGCAAATTTCGGCGGTGGTATTGTAGGCGGAATTTTGGGTTATCCGCTGATTTACTTTTTAGGCTCGCCTCTTTGTAATATTACAGTATTTATTCTTATTGCGGTTTCGCTTATGATTGTAACAGGCACTACGCTTAAGAGTGTTGGCGTTTTCGCAAAGAAAACGGGTGAAAAGGCGCAACAAATACATAACGATACTAAAGAGTGGATTGAAAAACGAGTTGATGAGCGTGAGGAAAACAAACAGCGTAAACAGGCGGCAAGATTCAATGTTGATGTACCACTTGATGATGAGCCTGTAGTGCAAAATCTCGAAAGAATTGATGAAAATCCATTTGTTGACGAAGCGGAAGAAGAACCAAAGCCTGAAAAGAAAAAAGCTCCTATTAAAGCTCCAGAAGTCGTTCAAGCTACAACTGTTAAACCAAGAGAAACTAAAAAGAGTTCTCAAAAACCTGTTGAAAGCACTCGCAAATCGCAAGATTACATATTCCCACCTCTTGAACTTTTATCGCCGACTCAAAATGCAAACAGTTCATTAGTTGACGCTGAGTTAAAATCGAACAGCGAATTGTTAGTTAATGTTTTGCAAAGCTTTGGCGTTGAAGTCAGAGTTACGGGTTATTCACGAGGTCCTTCGGTAACACGATATGAAATTCAACCTGCGGTTGGTGTAAAAATCAGCAAAATCACAGGTCTTGCTGATGATATTGCGTTGCAACTTCGTGCCGCAAATGTCAGAATTTCGGCGATACCTAACAAGGCTTCTATCGGTATTGAAGTGCCAAATACCAACTCATCGGTTGTTGGTATGCGTGATTTGATTGATACAACTGAATTCAAAAAGTCAAAGGCGAAATTGCTTGTTTCACTCGGTAAAGATGTTACAGGCTCAACTGCTTACTGCGACCTTTCAAAAATGCCTCACCTTTTGGTTGCGGGTACTACAGGTTCGGGTAAATCGGTTTGTCTTAACGCTATGATTATGTCGATACTTTACAAGGCAAGTCCTGACGAAGTTAAGTTTGTAATGATTGACCCTAAAGCAGTTGAATTTCCTGTTTACAACGGTATTCCGCACTTATTGGTTCCTGTTGTAACCGACCCGAGAAAAGCCGCTGGTGCGCTCGGTTGGGCAGTTGTTGAAATGGAAAAGAGATATAAAACATTAGCCGAAAACGGTGTTAGAAATATTATTGGCTACAACGAGCTTTGCAAAAAGAATTCTGAGCTTGACCCTATGCCACAAATTGTTATTTTCATTGATGAGTTTGCTGATTTGATGATGGTTGCAGGCAATGAGGTTGAAAGCTCGGTTTGCCGACTTGCGCAAAAAGCGAGAGCTGCAGGTATTCACCTTGTTATTGCAACGCAAAGACCTTCGGCTGATATTTTTAC
>CACZIY010000122.1 GCA_902781345.1 Oscillospiraceae bacterium
TACTAATCTAATTCTAATATAGCATATTATCAATATGTATTCAAGTGCAATATTTAAAATAAAATAGGTGACGATATGTAACATTCCTTGAAATGTATTTATTTTAGATATATAATAGTTACAGAAAATTGTTTTAGGCAATTTCAACAAAATATAATTATTTATAAGATATTTAGTATGAAAAAAATTGTCTGGTTTGGTAAGGAGGTTAATATGAATAATTTATTTTTGAGAAAAATAGAGTATTTGTTTTTTCCGAAAACAGATAGAGAAACAAATGTTAAAATAGATACTGCAAATATTGTTACTATTCATTATGTTTGTTTATCGGTATTTTTTATTCAATCTGTTACGCTGATTGTTTATTCAATCATGAATATGAATAATATTTACGATTACGATGTTATGGTTGGCTTTGCGAGCGTTGGATTTAGTATCATTTATTGCGTTGTTGGGTACATTTTAACTGGCTATTTGCGACGAAAACCACTGTTTATCG
This sequence comes from Oscillospiraceae bacterium, assembly GCA_902781345.1. Lineage (GTDB taxonomy): Bacteria > Bacillota > Clostridia > Oscillospirales > Acutalibacteraceae > RUG11462. The sequence goes on from CACZIY010000122.1 coordinate 500, forward strand.
CAATTCATCATAAAATGATTAATATTTTGGGCGGACTGTTTTTTACAATTCTCATTGCATGGGGTATGTTTGTTTCAGAAAAGCATTTTGCCCGTGGCGAACAAATTATTACCTTCTACATAGTTGAACTTTGCGTTTTGATGTTTGTAAAGCTAAGACCGCTTGTATCTGCAACCCTTATTGTTGGTTCTTATATAATTTACTTTTTTGTTCTGAATTCAGTTCATCCCGGTAAGATTAATCCTTATAACTTTGCTATTTTGGGATTATTCTGCGCTGTTTCAACTGTTTTAAATTACAGAAATGCTGTAAACAGCATTCAGCATGAAAACAGAATTGAAGTAATGAATAAATCGTTTATGGTTATTGCTGAGCATGATGTAATGACACGATTGAAAAACAGATATTCGCTTAATCAAATAATACCTGAATATCTTAACAATAGTGTGTGTCTTGCGCTTGGCGATATTGATAAATTTAAAGTCATTAATGATACACTTGGTCACAATAAAGGTGATGAGGCTTTGAAGTATGCCGCCGATAAACTTGTTGATGTTTTCGGCAAAGAAAAAGTTTATCGTTATGGTGGTGATGAGTTTTTAGTTGTGTGTGTTGATGAAGACTTTGATAAGTTTAATAAAATGATTGATTTGTTTAATGAAAAACTTGCTGAATGTGAGTTTATTCAAGGATTTCATTGTACATTCGGCTCAGTTTGCAGAGTGCCTGCAAGCCCTGTTGATTTTTCAAAAATGATTACTGACGCTGATGCTGAATTGTACGAGAAAAAAGGCAAATATAGAAAAGACATAGTTGTAAAATAATAAACTGGCAATCAATTTTATTGACAAAATTGTAACAAAGTGTTATAATTATTCGGATAACGAAAAATTATTGTATCACTAAAAATTTAAGTTAAGGGATGAGTACTATGAAAAGATTAATTTCTATCGTTTTAGCACTTGTTATTATAGCAAGTGTTTCGGCATTTTCGGCGAATGCTGATTCAAATGAGGTAACGATTAACAAGGCAGGAAAGTACGATATTGACAGCACTTGCAATAGACTTATTGTTGACGGTGTAAAAGCAACAGTAAATCTTAACGATGCTAATATGACATCAAATGACAGTAAGTCGGCTGTCATTGTTAAAAACAAGGCTGATGTTACATTTGTCTTAAACGGAACAAGCAATATTTCGGGTAATGCCGACAGCACTACTTGCGGTATTGAAGTTGAGTATGAGTCGAGTGTTACTTTTGAAGGCAAGGGTACACTTAATGTAACAGGCGGTAAATATGGTGCCGCTATCGGCTCTTACGGTACAGCAACTAATATACCTGAGAATGAAAGAGTAAATGTTGGTGCTATTACTATTAATAGTGGTACAATTAACGCTTTCGGTGGCGCAAGAGGCGCAGGTATTGGTGCTGGTTACCATGTAAACGGTAATATTATTACTATTAACGGCGGTAAAGTTCATGCTTACGGTAATGAATGTGGCGCTGGTATCGGTTGCGGTTACGGCACAAGTGGCGGTGCAGTCGGTGTTGCAGCTGTAGGCGAGTATGACGCAGGCACAATCATTATTACAGGTGGCGAAGTTTACGCTTCTGCTAATTATGTTGAAAGCATTGAAAATTTTGATTATAGCGATTTAGCATCACTTAACACACAAGATAAATGCACTTTTGCTGCTGGTATCGGCGGAGGTTACGGTGCTTCTGCTTCTGATATTCAAATCAGCGGTGGTAAAGTATTTGCTTTAGGCTCTGGCGGTGGCGCAGGTATCGGCGGTGGCCGTGGAACAAGTAAAGCTAAAAACTACAATGAAAACGCTTATAAAGTTAATGTAAAAATCAGCGGTAATGCTGAGGTTACTGCAATCACTGCAAACAGCAGAGCAAATGAAATCAACAGCGGTGGCGCTGCAATCGGTAGCGGCCGTGGTACACACACAGGCGGTAGCATTGAAATTACTGAAAATGCAAAGGTTACTGCAATTTCTGCTTCTCAAGCTCCTGCAATCGGTGCAAGCAAGCAAAAATCACCTGTTGATGGTGCAACTCCTGTTGCCCAGTCAATAGTAATTACTGACAATGTAAATCTTTATGCGGTTTCAATGGCTGATTATGCTATTGATAAAGATGCAAAAGAATTTTCAGTAAGCCCTAAATTCTTTGGTAGCTCTGACAGATACTATTTCGGCGAAGAAGCAAAGGCTATTGAACAGGTTCAAGAAGTAAAAGTTGAAAGCCCTAACGGTGAAAAGAAATATACTGCTCCTGCAAAATCTGTTTCGTTGTGGTCAAGAATTAAAGATACAACTGACCCGGATACAGGTAACAAAAAAACTTCTCTTGGAATAGTAACACCACTTGCAATGGCTGTTAGATTTGAAGATGGCTCGGTTTACTATTCAGGCGATACTGTTGAAATCGAAATCGGTAAGGAATATAAATTCCAGATGTGCTGTGTTGACTGGAGCACAAGAGATTTGAACGGTGAGAAGAAAATTCATAAAGAAAAAGAAGTATTTACACCTGAACACGGAATCTATTCTGACGACGGCGTTGGACTCAGAGGTTCAGTAGTTTATCGTGTAAAAGTTTCTGCAGATTATAAAGAACGCAGTTATAATGAGGAAACAAAAACCTTTGTTCTTCCAAAAGGCGATGCGGTTTTAAGAACCGATGTAAACAAGTGCTTTATGGCATATCGTTTTAGCTTTAAAAGCGGTGATTATAATAAACAAACAGGCATTGATAGAGTAGTTTATGATACCGGAAAAGAGCATAAGAATACAATTGATGACTTCCAGTATAATAAACCGCTTGAATATTTGTCGGTTAACCTTCCGCTTGGCTCAACTATTAAAGCAATAGCATATATTAATTATGAAAAAGTTGGCGAAGCAGATGTATTCGTTAAAATTGATGAGGAGCATCC
>CACZIY010000123.1 GCA_902781345.1 Oscillospiraceae bacterium
CACCTTGTAGGGCAGGGGTTTACTCCCGCCGAAAAAGATTCTGCAACAAATCCCCCCCTTCCGTCATCTAACGATGACACCTTCCCCAAAGGGGACGGCTTTCAAGGTCTATTCTCATATTTTTAGGAAATCACAAACTTTTTTCAGGTGCCCCTTTGAGGGGAACTGTCGCCAAAGGCGACTAAAGGGTGGTTACAACAAGAATAAAACTTTAAATTCGCTCAAACTAAAAAAGCCTTCCCTTGGGGGAAGGTGGCAAGCGGTACGCTTGACGGATGAGGGCAATTAAAAGCCTTCTCCTCGAGGAGAAGGTGGGTTGAGCGATAAGCGAAACTCGGATGAGGTGTTACAACCCTTCCACCGCTAAAGCGAGCCCTCTCCTCAAAACATAAAGCGGCTTTTAGCTGAAAATGAAATAAATGGTGATACCTATTAACAAAAAATACCCCGCTAAAATCAGAAAAAGTCGCCTGTGCCTGCGTTTCGCTTCGTCCAAATCGTACTCGAATTTGCGGTTATCTAAATTTGCCTTGTCAATGTATTTTTTTGCGTGGTTTTGCAGCTTTGCCTGACTTTTATTTGAAAACTCAGGACGAACATAAAACACCGCCTTTTCAAAAATTGCACTTTTGGTGTCGTTCACCTCAATAATAACCTTGTTTACACCCTTAATCATTTTTTACCCCCTCAATCTCTAATAAATGCGCAATCGAGGGAATCGAAAGTCCCTGATTTTGCGAAGTCGGCGACAAAAGCGCACCTGTCGCACAAAACAGCATTTTCTTAATCTCGCCGCTTTTAAGCTTTCTCATAATATGCCCTGCAAAAACGCTCGCCGAACAACCGCAACCCGACCCGCCTGCAGCACTTTTCTCGTCTTCTAAATCAAAAATCATCAGCCCGCAATCGTCGTGCCTATTTGAAATGTCAATTCCCTCTTTTTGCAAAAGCTTTATTACTAATTTTGAGCCGATAACGCCTAAATCTCCCGTTAAAATCAAATCGTATTCGTCAGGTTTCTTGCCACTATCTTGCAAAAAAGCCTTTATAACATCGGCCGCCGCAGGCGCCATTGCCGCACCCATATTGTTAGCGTCGGTTATGTCGTAGTCCTTAACCTTGCCAAAAGTTACCGCCCGAATTTTAGGCGCATTTTTTTGTGATGACAGTAAAAAAGCGCCTGCTCCCGTAACTGTTCTTTGCGAATTTGGCGTTCTTTTCGAGCCGTAATTCAGCGGAAAACGAAATTGCCTTTCGGCAGTGCAAAAGTGCGAGGAAGCTACGCAAATTGCTAAATTTACCGCCCCATTTTCAACAAGTACAGCACCTATTCCCAACCCCAGCGCCGAAGCCGAACAGGCAGAAAAAACGCTGAAATGCGGAATTGAAAAATCTTTTATAGCAAAGGTTGAAGCTATACTCTGGTCAAGCAAATCGCCCATAATCGCAATATCAATGTCGTTAGGCGTCAGGTTTTCTTTTTTCAAAACCTCTCCTATCGCCTCTTTTTGCAAAACGCTTTCCGCCGCCTCATAAGTTTTTTGCCCTATATACTCATCATAAAAAACTTTATCAAAAGTTTTTGCTAACGGACCATTGCCCTCATCTTTTCCAACACAGCAAGCACTGTTTAATAAGGCAACATCTTTTTCAAAAACAATCGTCTGTTTACCAAGTCTTTTCGCCATAAAACCGCCCTTTCTCAAAGCAAATTCATAATGTAGAATAAAATCCCGTAAACAAATCCCGAAAACAAGCCGTAAACGATAACAGGCCCTGAAATTTTAAAAATATTTGCGCCTATTCCCAAAACATACCCCTCAGGCTTGAACTCAATCGCAGGTGCAGCGCAAGCGTTCGCAAAGCCTGTTATCGGCACCAAAGTGCCAGCGCCTGCAAATTTTGCGATTTTCGGGTAAATGTTTAACCCTGTCAACAAAATAGAAATCGCAATCAGCGTTATGCTCGCAAGCGTTTTTGCACTTAATTCGTTGTCAATGCACATTTTGTACCCGTCGTTTAACGCTTGCCCTAAAACGCAGATTAATCCGCCTACCAAAAACGCTAAAACACAGTCTTTTAAAACATTTGACTTTTTATTTGTCTTTTCTACCAATCTCGCATATTCTTTGTTAGTCAAAAAATCACTTCCTTTAAATATAGTTTTGCAAAAATTGGGCTGAATATTTACGAATTTTTAATTTTTATTCGGCAAAAATATTTTTAAAGGTGATAAAATGAGCGTAATTAAAACTAACAACATAAAAAAGATTTATAAAACCAAATCGCAAAAAACTTTTGCTTTAAACGGTGCCAATATCGCCATAAACAAAGGCGAGTTTGTCGCAATTGTCGGATCGTCAGGCTCTGGCAAATCAACACTTATGAACATTTTAGGTTGTCTTGATAATTGCAGCAGCGGTGAATACTTTTTGTTTGACCGTTTAATCAGCGATTTTAAACCAAGCGAGTTAACGCTTCTTCGACGAAAAAATATCGGCTTTGTTTTTCAAAAATTCAACCTGATTCCAACGCTGAATGCACTCGAAAATGTTGAGTTGCCGCTTCTTTACGCAAAAGTTCCGAAAAGGATTCGCAAAATCAAAGCAAAAAATGCGTTAAAAGAGGTAGGACTCGAAAACAGAATGTACCATTCTCCTTGCGAACTTTCAGGCGGTCAACAGCAACGAGTGGCAGTCGCTCGTGCAATAATTACAAATCCCGAAATCATTTTAGCCGATGAGCCGACAGGCAATCTCGACAGCGTTAGCGCAAATCAAATAATGAATATATTAAAAGAATTAAACAAAAAAGGCAAAACGGTTATAATTATTACCCACGACCGTGAAATAGCCGACCAAGCGCAAAGAAAAATCATAATCAAAAATGGTAAAACACAAAATGCCTATATATAATATAAGAAGAAACCTCAGGATTTATCCTGAGGTCTTTATCATTTAATCATATAAGAAAGGTTTTCCATAAAGTCGGAAACGCCTTTAACCGCATGTCTTAATTTTTTCTTTGCGCTTTTAGAGCTTGTGTTACTCATACCGCAAATTACAGCGCTTGCAACTGTGCCGACTGCCATGCCAACACCAAGCCCTTTTAAAAAATTACCTATCGGTTTCGCCATTTTTATCACCTCTTATCATAATATATATTTAGTTTGTGCTATTTTCACAAATATATTATATATAATATGTATATATACACCTAAATATTGTATAAGTAGCATAATTTAGTACCTAAATATAGATATCAAAAATTTTTTTAAAAAAAGATAAAAAAAGGGGTTGACAAAGGGGTGTGTTTGTGGTATTATAATCTAGCACTCGCAAAACGGGGGCT
>CACZIY010000124.1 GCA_902781345.1 Oscillospiraceae bacterium
ATGCACTCTGCCTAAATGCTTTTTAAGTGCTTCAACTAATGAATACAACAAATTATAGCAAATATTTGATTTAAACTTTTCAGGGTAAAAAAGCAATTCTTCAATACTTTTACCGTCAAAAACCCTTAAAAAATCCGAATCTCCTTGAATATCATTAAAAATATGCGGACTGATAGTTATTTTTATATAGTTGTTAAGTTTGTTTGAAGTTCTTTCAAAGGTTGCTCTTTGGTTTGGCGGAATAACCACCAAAGCACCGTCAGTTAAGCTTGTTCTTTTACCTTTCATTTCAAAAATTCTATCACAACTCAACCAAAAAATAATTGTGTAAAAGCCCGAATTAATAGAGAGTTTATCAATATAGTTAATTGTTCTAATATCTTTTGGCTCATCGTTGTGATAATAATAAACCTGCAAATCCGATTGATTATAGAATTTTTCCGTCTTCATAAATCATCACCGACTATATTATATCACAATGCTTTGATTTTTGCAAACATTTTTTTGGATTTTTGCAATTGAAAAAAACAATTTTATTGTTTATAATAAATATATGTAAACATATTTACAAAAAACAATTGTAAATTTTCACAAAGGATAGTGGTTTTGATGAAAAAGTTTAAAGTCTTGTTATCTGTGATTTTATCACTTGCAATTACTTTTGTATTAATACCAACAGCAATTTCGGTTAGTGCAGATACATTAAGTGCTAAGCTTACTGATATGTCCGATGCTTCACTCGGCTCACTCGATTTCGTTCAGCAGAAGTTGAAGATTGGTTACAATATCGGTAACCAGTTTGACGGTTGTAAAAGAGGCGAAAACTATACAATCCAAACAAACTTTAACTCAGTTGAAGAGCATATGGATTATTGGGAAACTCTTTGGACCAATGCACCGATTACCGAGCAGTATGTTCAAACAATTCATTCTTACGGTATTCAATTAGTCCGTGTTCCTGTTACTTGGTATAACCATTTAGATGGAAATGGTGTAATTGACCCGAACTTCCTTGCCCGAGTTAAAAGAGTAGTTGATATGATTATTGAGAACGATATGTATTGTATGATTAACGTTCATCACGAGGGTGCTACAAGTTATTCTCAAAGACCGCTTATTTTCGATGAGGAGCATAAAGCGTCATCTGAAGCGTATCTTAGAAATGTTTGGACTCAAATCGGTACATACTTCCAAGATTATGGTACACACTTGATATTTGAAGCATTTAACGAAGTATCTGATTCTTCAAAATCAATGACCGGAAATGATGCACGACAAGAGCAAACCGTTTATCAAGATAATGTGTTTATTGATACTGTAAGACATTTAGGCGGTAACAACCCTCAAAGATTTTTGGTTTGCCCAGGTTACGCAGGTCTTTCTATAGTAAAATATGATTTGCTTAATGATGAAGTTGTAGGCGACAGAAGTAAGCTTATTGCTACAAAGCACGAGTATTTTTCCGGAACAAATTATGACAGTTGGTATGATATAACTTGGTTGAACAACCATCAGTATGGTAAAGAAGATGCAATGGGATTGATTATTGATGAAATCGGTCCTTCAGGTCATCGCCCTGACTATGACAACGGTGCTCTTGCTGCTGATATTCGTACAAAAGTTGATAATAAAAACGGCTTGGCTACTTGCTGGTGGGATAACGGTCAAGCACCTGAATATTCACTTATCGACAGAGCAACTTGCACACCTACTAACTATAAATCATTAGCAGCATACACAGGTCATACTGTTACACCTGCAACTGTTAATGTTAGTGATATTGATACTATCGATACAAAAGCATACACTGCAAAATTCAGAACACAAGATGTAAGCGCAAACGGCAGAGAATATGTAATCATCAAATCAGAAAACCCTATTACAGGATTTACTGCAAGAGGTACAAACGCTGCCAACGGTTATTCAATTAACGGCGTAAATGACGGCTGGGTTTCCTGGTATGAAAGTGATGACGATATTACTTATTATAGATTAGATACTCGTTATATCAATACTTTCTCTTATGCAAAATGGAAAGGCTCGCAGGCAATTATTCCAGGCTCAAACTCACTTACATATTATGTTTCGGGTAACTACGAAATTGCAAACAATTTGGCACTTCCTTGCACAGTTACTATTGACGGAACACCTACACAGGTTTCGCAAGGTTCAAACTTTACATTCCCTAATGTAAACAACTCTCATTTCGTAGCATATACAGATGGTACCAACCTCTACAAAGGCGGCGATAAAGTTACTATTAATGAAGATGTTACATTTACAAGCCTTTATGCTGATGCACAAATGGTTTCGGGTGCTTCAATGAGATTAAACGAAAAAACAGGTATTCGATTCTATACAAGCATTGATTCAGACCAAATTACCGCTTTAAGAAATTTAGGCGCAAGCGTTGAATTAGGTACAATTATTGCTCATGAAAAGAATTTGAAAGGCAACCCATTAACATTTGCAACTCCATCAACTATTGATGAAAAGTTGGCGTATGTAACTGTACCGTTTACAAGCCAAAACACTTATTATACTGAAGGAACTTTTACAGGTGTTGTAGGCTCAATTGTAAATGTTAAAGATAAAAATGCCGCTGCAAGATTTATCGGCAGAGGATATATTACTATTACAAAAGGAACATTCACTAAAACAATCTATGCTGATTATGCAAATGATGATATATTGAATAATACAAGGTCAATCGGTCTTATTGCTCAATCTATAAGACAAGATACTGATTTATATGCAAGTTATTCTTCTGCTTATAAAAATGTAATTGACCATTATGCTGATTTGTATTTAGGTGTTACTGACCCGTCAGGTGACGATAAATTTTAAATTTTGAAGGAGGTATGTATTGAATGAATTTTGAAGAAATCAAAATGGAATTTGAAAAATATGCTACACTTGATGTGATAGCGGAAAGTGTTGAAGGTCCTGAACAACCAACACAACAAACTATTTCAAACGAAGGCACAAATGACCCATTCGAACATGACAAATTTTAATAAAAGGAGAATATTTACAATGAAAAAAACATTATCAGTTTTAATTACTTTAGCAATGGTTGTTTTAATGATACCGGTTGCTATCTCTGCTGACGGGACTATTAGAACCGTTGGCCCATCAGAAACTTATAAGACAATCGCTTCCGCTGTTTCTGCTTCAAGCGCAGGCGATACAATTCAACTTGTTGATGATATTACTGAAACAAATGTAACTATTAACAAAGCAGTAACAATTGATACAAACGGTTACACTTGGACAGGCGGTACATCTTCAAAAGCAAACTGCTGTACAGTTACATCAACAGT
>CACZIY010000125.1 GCA_902781345.1 Oscillospiraceae bacterium
AGCGCTGACATCGCCCCTGCGCCGAGGGAGCAGTTGATACCGAAAGCCAGCAGGGGATAGTGCCTTACAGAAGTATAGAAAGCCTCGAGGGTCTGCCCGGTAAGCGTCCTCCCGCTACGATCTGAGACGGAAACGGACACGATTACCGGAACAGGCTCATCACCAAATCTTTCCGGATATTTTCCTGCCCGCTTATATTCTTCACTTACAAGCGAGGCAGCGTACAGGGCCGCCTTACAGTTGAGGGCATCGAAGCATGTTTCGACAATCAACAGGTCAGCCCCGCCGTCTATCAAAGCCCGGATCTGCCCGGCATATGAAGCGGCCATCTGGTCAAATGAATACTCCCGGAATGCCGGGTTATCAGCGTCCTGGGCAAGGGTCAGGGATTTGTTGGTAGGGCCGATGCTTCCTGCGACAAACACCCTTCGGCCTGCTTTGTCGGCAGCCTCCCGTGCCAGCCGCGCAGCCTCGAAAGCCATTGCTTCCGCCTTGTCCTCCAGGCCATGTGCCGATTGGGAAATCCTGTTAGCGCTGAATGAATTGCATTCTATGATATCGGCCCCGGCCAGGATGTACTCGGAATGGATCCGGGAGATGATCTCAGGCTGCTCTAAATTAAGCAGTTCCGAGTTCCCGCATCCAGGACGATAGCGTTGTATCATCGTCCCCATGGCACCGTCAAGCACCATGATCCTGTCACCGATAATCGAATAGAATTCAGTTTTGACCATAATAAGCCAAGTTACAAAAACTATAAATCAAGAAAAGTTGTAGAAACAATTAAGGTTAAAATTAAATAGTTAAAACCAATTGTAAAGGGAACGCAAAAGCGTTCCCTTTTTGTTTGCGCTAAACCACCCTTTAGTCGCCTCACAAAGTAGTGAATAATGAATAGTGAATAAAGAATAATGAATAATTAATAATTAAGGGGGAAAAGCCTCCCCTGTTAAGGGGAGGGGGACCGCTTTAGCGGTGGAAGGGTTGTGTAACACCTCATCCGAGTTTCGCTTGACGAATGAAAAAGAACAAAAAACACGGCTTATAAAAGCCGTGTTTTTATTTAGCTGTTATTTAAAATATCTGTTTAGCAAACCCTCAAAACCTTTACCGTGTCTTGCTTCATCTTTCGCCATTTCATGAACAGTATCGTGAATAGCGTCATAATCAAGCGCTTTAGCACGCTTAGCAAGCTCGAGTTTACCTGCGGTTGCACCGCATTCAGCCTCAGCACGAAGTTGCAAGTTTTTCTTTGTAGAATCAGTAACAACCTCGCCCAAAAGCTCAGCGAATTTAGCAGCGTGTTCAGCCTCTTCCAAAGCGGCTTGCAAAAAGAATGCGCCAACTTCAGGGTAGCCCTCACGAATTGCCTGACGGCTCATCGCAATGTACATACCAACCTCAGTACATTCGCCTGTAAAGTTATCTTTCAAACCTTGATAAACTTCATCATCAATTTTTCCTTTTGCGCCTACGCCGATAACATGCTCACAAGCGAAATTCAAAGCGCCCTCTTGCATAACGGTGAACTTCTCACCAGGAACGCCACATTGTGGACATTTTTCAGGCGGATTATCGCCCTCATGAACATATCCGCAAACAGGACATACATATTTTTTCATGTGTTAAATACCTCCGTAAATTGTTTTTGGTTATTCGTCAACTTCTTCGAATTCTTCAGGACCGACACCGCAGAGAGGGCAAGCCTCAGGTGCAGTTTCGCCTTCATATTCATAACCGCAAACTTTGCATACAAATTTCTTCATTATTGTGTACCTCCAAATAAAATTTTTTGCATTTTTATTGCACTTTCATTATACCAATAAATCGGCAAAAAGTCAATTAAATCTTTTTGTTGAAAAAATTAAATTGTAATAGTATAATTAATATATAGCCAATGAAAAATTTCGAGGTAAATTTATGAAAAGAATAGTAATTATTTTGGTGATTTTAATACTTGTTATTTTTAATTTGTTTTGTTCTTTTTGGGAAAGTGATGAATTTTTTTACAAAAATAGTTATGAAATTCTATCTGTCCCTGATGAAAGCGATATAAAAACTCTTTATTCAGTTAAAAATTTGTCTGTTTCAGAAAACGGCTATATTTTTGTTGGTACTAACCATGGAATTTTTATGTTTAATAAAGATGGTAAGTGTATTAATTTCATAGCATTAAGTGTAGATTATATGTATAAGATTAATAAAAATAAACTTATTATTGTTTTTGATAATACTGGAAAAGAAGAGTGTTATTATAGTACTTGCATAATTAGTAAAAAAGGTATAAAACAAGATTCTTATGATGTATTTAGTTGTTACTTCAAAGATTATTGCGATAAAAACGGTTTTGAAAATTCTAAAACCGTGAAAAAAGGCGATACAGAATATGAGTATCAATTTTATGGCAAAGTAAAAATCACTAAAAACGGTGAAAGCAAAATTTTAAATTTGGAAAAGAAATGGTTTCCACTACCTTTTGAGTATATTTTAATATTTGACGGCACATTGCTTTTCGCATTTTTGGTTGTTACGGTTGTAAAAGTTGTTAAAAAGAAAAAATAGATTGACATTAAATAAAAACAGGGCAGATTTGCCCTGTTTTTTAATTTGCTGAATTTTCAGTTGTGGTTTCATTTGGGATTTGCTCGCCGTCAAAATTGATGGTGTAGTTGTTTTTGTAAATAAGTTTAGAAATCGGCACAATCTCGTACCCGTCAGCTAAAAGCTTTTCAATTATTCTCGGTAAAGCCTCGGGCGTGTGAAGTGCGGCGTTGTGAAAAAGGCAAATGCTACCCGCTTTTACCCCCGAAATCACCTTTTTATAAATCCGAGTCGCATCATAATCTTTCCAATCGAGAGAGTCAACATCCCATTGAATGCAGTACATATTTAGGGAAGTCAGGACATCAATAAGGTTGTTGGTGTATTCGCCGAAAGGCGCGCGGTGCAGAATAGGACGGCGGCCTGTAATCGCTTCAATTTTGTCGTTGCACGAGTTGATTTCTTCGCTGATTTGCTCGATTGACAACTCGCTCATATGAGGGTGCGTGTTGGAGTGATTCATAACCTCGTGACCCGCATCGGCAAGTTGTTTGACTGACTTTGGGTATTTATCAACCCAACCGCCGACAACAAAAAATGTCGCCTTAATGTTGTATTTTCCCAAAATACTAATTAACTCCTTTGTATCCTCATTACCCCACGGTGACATAATTAGGGTACAAAATCTTTATAAAAGCACGAAACCAACCATAACAAAA
>CACZIY010000126.1 GCA_902781345.1 Oscillospiraceae bacterium
GTTATGAGTATGGTTGAATCCGCATTTTCAAATACACCTGTATTTGAAGAATTTGATATTATTAAGAACATCAGCGAGGCCGATATTAAAAACAGGCTTAAAGAAATGTTTAAAATAGAAAATTCTTCAATTTCAATAGTAAATAAAGAATAAGGAGAAATATAAAATGTTAGATCAGTTGTATAATTATAATCTATTTGGTTGGCAGTTTAAACTTAATCCTGTTGCGTTTTCGGTGTTTGGTTGGAAGGTTTATTGGTATGGAATTCTAATCACAATAGGCTTTGTTCTCGCTGTTATTTACGGTATTAAAAGAGCACCAAAATTCGGTATTAATGCTGACAGGTTGATTGATTGTGTTTTAGTAACAGCACCACTTTCAATTTTAGGTGCCAGACTTTATTATGTGATTTTTAAAGAAGAAGTAACCTTTAAAGACTTTTTTGCTATTCATGGTGGCGGACTTGCAATTTACGGAGCTGTGATTACTGCAATAGTAGTCGGTGCGCTTATGTGTAAGCTTCGTAAAGTAAATATTTTAGCTGCACTTGATTTAACCGCACTCGGTTTCTTGCTTGCTCAATCAATCGGTAGATGGGGTAACTTTGTTAATCAAGAAGCTTATGGTACTTTAACAGGAAGCTCATGGTTTGGCATTTCAGGTGATAGAATTATCGAAGATATGAAAACCGACCAATTAGTTCATCCTTGCTTTTTATATGAATCTATCTGGTGTATTTTAGGCTTTGTTATTTTACACTTCATTTCTAAAAAGAGAAAATTTGTCGGTGAAGTTGGAGCGCTATACTTAATTTGGTACGGTGTAGGCAGATTCTTTATTGAATATTTCAGAACCGATTCGCTTTATTTAGGCAGTGTAAGAGTTTCAATGATTTTATCAGCATTTTTAGTAGTTTTAGGTTCAGTTTTACTTGCTGTTGGTTTGAAAAATTCTACAAACAAAGGCAAAAACCAATATGTTGAAGTTTTTGATAAGGTTGATGAAACAATAAGTGTTGAAGAAGATAAAGAGGAAGAAACTACAGAAACAGAAAGCGGTGCAGAAGATGGCGACAATAATTGATGGTAAATTAGTTTCAGCAGCGGTAAAGAAAAGCGTTGCTGATGAAGTAAATGTTTTAAAAGAAAAGGGAATTACACCAGGTCTTGCAGTAATTATTGTCGGCGATGACCCAGCTTCCCGTGTATATGTAAATAATAAGAAAAAGGCTTGCGCCGAAGTCGGCTTTTATTCCGAAGAATACGCTTTACCAGCCGATACTACAATGCAAGAGCTTTTAGAAGTTATTGATGTATTAAATAAAAGAGTTGACATAAACGGAATTTTATGTCAACTTCCATTACCAAAGCATTTAGATGAAAAAGCGGTTATTGATTACATAGATTCTAAAAAAGATGTTGATGCTTTTTCACCTGTAAATGTTGGTAAAATTATGATTGGCGATTATGACTTTTTGCCTTGCACACCAGCAGGTGTTATGGAGCTTTTAAGCTATTATAACATTGAGGTTGAGGGCAAAGAGTGTGTAGTAATAGGAAGAAGCAATATCGTAGGCAAACCAATGTCAATGCTGTTGCTTCATAAAAACGGCACAGTTACAGTTTGCCACTCTCGCACCAAAAATTTGAAAGAGGTTACTTCAAGAGCAGATATTTTAGTAGCTGCAGTCGGCAAAGCTGAATTTGTAACCGCTGATATGGTAAAGCAAGGTGCTGTTGTAATTGATGTCGGTATGAACAGAAAAGACGGTAAACTTTGCGGCGATGTTAAGTTTGACGAGGTATCAGAAAAAGCGTCTTTCATTACGCCTGTTCCTGGTGGAGTAGGTCCTATGACAATCGGAATGCTTATGAAAAACACTTTAAAAGCCGCAAAATTACATAATAATATTATAGATTAGGAGAAAAGGTATGAAAGCAGTAATTTCAGTTATCGGAAAAGATACAGTTGGAATTTTATCAAAGGTTTCAACCAAATGCGCTGAATACGGCGTAAACATTGATGATGTAACACAAACTGTAATGCAAGATATTTTTACAATGATTATGCTTGCAGATGTTTCAAAATGTAAAATTGATTTCAATAAATTTTCAGATGAAATGCAAAGTTTAGGCGAAGAAATGGGAATGAAAATTCATGTTATGCATGAAGACATTTTCAATTCTATGCACAGAATATAAGGGGTAAAATATGTTAAATACAAATGATATTCTCGAAACTATCAATATGATTGAGAATGAAAATCTCGATATTCGTACCGTAACAATGGGCATTTCATTGCTTGATTGTATTGATAGTGATATTGACAAGGCTTGCGAAAAGGTTTATGACAAAATTACAAGATATGCTTATAACCTTATTCCTGTTTGCGAGGAAATTGAGAAAAAATACGGTATTCCGATAGTTAATAAAAGAATTTCGGTAACACCTATTGCAATGCTCGCTTCCGCGTGCCAGACTTCAAACATTGTAAAATTTGCTTTTGCACTTGAAAAGGCAGCAAAAACAGTCGGTGTAAACTTTATCGGCGGTTATTCTGCACTTGTACAAAAAGGCTTTGCAAATGGTGATTATGCACTTGTTGAGTCAATTCCTGAAGCACTCGCTTCAACTGACAGGGTTTGTTCATCAGTAAATATCGGTTCAACCAAAACAGGTATTAATATGGACGCTGTTAAAATGATGGGTGAAATCGTCAGAAAATCAGCAGAATTAACTGCCGAGCGTGAATCAGTCGGCGCTTCAAAATTAGTTGTATTTTGTAACGCTCCTGAAGATAATCCATTTATGGCAGGTGCTTTTCACGGTGCCGGCGAGCCTGATTGCGTAATCAATGTCGGCGTTTCAGGTCCTGGTGTTGTTCGTGCAGCACTTGCAACCCCTGAAGCTAAAAAGTTAGATATTACAGGCGTTGCCGACCTTGTTAAACGCACCGCTTTTAAAATCACTCGTATGGGACAGTTAGTTGCTATGGAAGCAAGCCAGCGTCTTGGTGTTCAGTTTGGTATAGTTGACTTATCATTAGCACCTACTCCTGCAATCGGCGACTCTGTTGCTAATATATTAGAAGAAATGGGACTTGAAACCTGTGGCTGCTGCGGTACTACCGCTTGTTTAGCACTTCTTAA
>CACZIY010000127.1 GCA_902781345.1 Oscillospiraceae bacterium
AATTTTGACGGACCGTCAGCATAGCTTTTTGTTATTTTAATTGTACAAAGATTATCGTTATATGTATTATGCTTATTTGAATAAGTTGCATCGCCAAGCTCAATACCGTAAACATTGTTAATATTATTTACCGATACGATAAATGTACCTTTTGTTTTTGTCATATACATCGCTACGCCGAGCTTATATTCACCAGGTTCTAATTCAGGTAAAGTAAATTCAACATAAGCGCTGGAATTTGTATTGGAACCAACATTAATATAAGTTCTGTTTTTACCGCCGTCAGTAACGGTTGAAAGTGCAGTAGGTGTTGCATATCTGTTTGAAGCATAAACACCGTTCAAATCCTCTGCTTCAAGGTACATACAAGAATTATCACGCTCATAAACAGTTATTGCAGAGAATTTGAAATCAACATTTTTAATGCTGCTGCCCTTAACTGTAATACCAATTGTAGTAATATCTTCAGGGGTTTCAAGGTCGGCAACATTAAGTAGAAAATCATCGTTAGTGCCAGCACCGAAGCTATATTCATTTATAGATTTATCAATACCGCCGAAGGTTATAACAATGTTAGCGGCGGCGTCATTACCAGAGCTATTCTGACAAGAAATGTTGCTGACATTTATTTTCAAAAATCCGCTTTTTTGCTTAGCAACTGCAACTGCTGTTGCGAATTGGTCAGTATCAGCATAATAAGTCGCACTAATAGGTGTGTTGCTTGTAGTTGAGCCGTAATCTGAAACTAACTCAACAGCACCCTCGCTTGTTGTGTAGTTTTGAGATGTTTTTGTACTTCTGGCATATCTTGAAGGAGCGAATTTGAAAGCCTGATTGTCGTTATCATAAGTATCAGCAGGAGTCGGAATAGGCTTAAAAGTATAAAACTCATCAATATAAGTTGCTCCGCCAGATGACCAGTTAGAAAAAGTCAACATATAAATTTCATCATCGCTGACTTTCGAGCGAATGTCAGATGATTCCACATCGGTTTTTGGAGTACAGTTTTCCCACGAGCCTGAAGCGCCGTGATAGTAATATTTAACCCAGCAACCAGAACTTGCAGACAAAGATGCCTCTAAAACGATAGGACCTTCGCTTGAAGTCGGTCTGCTTCTTAAACGCATTATGCCACCAGTAGTTGACTTATACCAAAACATAAAACCGCTACCGTCTAACTTGCCCTTGCTTGGCAAAACATTAGTATAAGTACCGCCACTTGATGTAATCTTTTTACAAGCGGTGTCATAATAACAGCCCTCTTCAGTACAACCACTGCTATCAAGTGTAAATACCTGCGAAACCTCAAAATTGGCAGGTACAGGGTAATTTTTTGCCGCAATCTGAGCAGGTGTTAAAGTATCACCGCCTGCCGAAACTGACAACCCTAATGTCATTTGTACCATTGAAAACAGTACACAAAATGTAATAAATACCGACAAAAGTTTTTTCATTATTTCGCTCTCCCAGTATATTTATATTATATAATATTATATCACTATAACATTATTTTTTCAATATTTATCACGATTTTTAACAATTTACACAAATATTTGTTTATATTGCACAAATATGGCTATTTTTTTGTTAAAAACAGACAGTTTTTTTGTAAAAAAATATTGACATCTTTTTTTCAAAATGGTATTATTATTAAGGTGCTTTTACAGCAAACCCACATAAGACCAAACGCGTTGCAAAGCACTTGTGCTTTTGCGGCGTTTTTTTGTATAAAAAATGAATCGGCAAATAGAATTTGTTGTTTTCAAATAAAAATAATGAAAAGGAGAACTTACATCATGAGTTTAACAAACGAGTATCTCAAAAAAGTAATGGCAGACGTTGAAAAAAGAAATCCAAACGAGCCTGAGTTTCATCAAGCAGTAAGAGAAGTTTTGGAATCTTTAGAGCCAGTTATTGCTAAACATCCAGAATTTGAAGCACAAGGCCTTATCGACAGAATCGTAGAGCCTGAAAGAATTATTAAATTCAGAGTACCTTGGGTTGATGACAACGGTAAAGTTCAAGTTAACAGAGGTTTCAGAATTCAGTTCAACAGTGCAATCGGTCCTTACAAGGGTGGTCTTCGTTTCCATCCATCAGTTTACGAAGGTATTATTAAATTCCTCGGTTTTGAACAAATCTTTAAAAATTCACTTACCGGTCTTCCTATCGGCGGCGGTAAAGGTGGTTCTGACTTTGACCCTAAGGGCAAATCAGATGCAGAAGTTATGCGTTTCTGCCAAAGCTTTATGACAGAGCTTTGCAAACACATCGGTGCTGATACTGATGTTCCTGCTGGCGACATCGGTGTAGGCG
Source organism: Oscillospiraceae bacterium (assembly GCA_902781345.1). Taxonomy (GTDB): domain Bacteria; phylum Bacillota; class Clostridia; order Oscillospirales; family Acutalibacteraceae; genus RUG11462. The sequence goes on from CACZIY010000127.1 coordinate 2,317, forward strand.
GTAGAGAAATCGGTTTCTTATATGGCCAATACAAGAGAATTCGCAACGAATTTGTTGGCGTTTTAACAGGTAAAGGTTTAACTTACGGCGGTTCGCTCGCTCGTACACAAGCAACAGGTTACGGTCTTTGCTACTTTACTGAAGAAATGCTTAATGATAAGGGCAACTCATTCAAAGGCAAAACAGTTGTTATTTCAGGTTCAGGTAACGTTGCTATTTACGCTACTGAAAAGGCTACACAACTCGGCGCTAAAGTTGTTGCACTTTCAGATTCAAACGGTTATATCTATGACAAAAACGGTGTCGACCTCGACTATGTAAAACAACTTAAAGAAGTTGAAAGAAAGAGAATTAAAGAATATCTTAACAAACACCCAGAAGCTGAATATCATGAGGGTTGCAGCGGTATTTGGACAATTAAGTGCGATATTGCTCTTCCTTGCGCTACTCAAAACGAGATTAATGAAGAATCAGCTAAAGCACTCGTTGCTAACGGTGTTGTAGCAGTTGCTGAGGGTGCTAATATGCCTTCAACTCCTGAGGCTGTTGAAGTATTCCAGTCAAACGGCGTATTGTTTGGACCTGCTAAAGCTGCAAATGCCGGCGGTGTTGCAACTTCTGCACTCGAAATGAGCCAAAACTCACAAAGACTTTCTTGGACATTTGAAGAAGTTGACGCTAAACTTAAAGACATCATGGTTAACATTTACCACAACTCAGCAGACGCTGCTGAAAAATATGGCTTGAAAGACAACTTTGTTGCTGGTGCTAACATCGCTGGTTTCTTAAAAGTTGCTGACGCTATGATGGCTCAAGGTATTGTTTAAT
>CACZIY010000128.1 GCA_902781345.1 Oscillospiraceae bacterium
TGCAACTGTATTTTGAACAAATATCTTTATATTGGCGCTCCATACGCTCGTTTCCGCCAACTATTACTACGCTCATCTTTTTCACCTCTTTTAGTTAGCCTATGCTAACTCACGATTTAAAACAATGCGCCTTTTTTGGCGCTAAACTTCAAAAACGCTTTTAAAATATTTTTTGCCAGCGTTGTGGAATTATTCATTTTTCAGGAAAAATTGTTCTTCCATGTATATGTTAGCATAGGCTAACTGAAAAATCAAGTAAAAATGCGCCTATTTTTAAATTTTTGTAGATTACTACAATATAGTTAGCAAACGCTAACTGCATTATGTGTATTATTTATAAATTATCTTAATTTTCTTGCAACAAAAAAGGCTTCTCAAAAGAGAAACCTTTTTAAACTGTTAAATTAATTAGTTTTGTGTCAACGCACTTGCCTGTTGTTTCGTCAATTTCAAAAATAACACCGTTTATTAAGCATTCGCCCTCAGCGTTTTCAAATCGAACAGGCAAATGCTCCTTTTGCTTTTGAATTGCAAGCTCTGGCTTTATGCCCAAAACCGAATGTTTTGCGCCGCACATACCAAGGTCGGTTATATAACCTGTACCATCAGAAAAAATCTGCAAATCGTTTGTTTGCGTATGAGTATGAGTGCCAAAAACCGCTGAAACTCTGCCGTTTGCATAGTAGCCAAAAGACTTTTTCTCGGCGGTCGCCTCGGCGTGAAAATCAACCAAAATGATTTTGCAGCCTTGTTTTTCGGCTTCATCAATACACCTATCAAGCGTTAAAAACGGGTTATCAAGCGGCTCTAAAAAAACAACACCCATAATGTTGATAACCGCAATTTTCACCCTGCCCATATCAAAAACACACATACCATTACCAGGTGCGTTTTCGCCATAATTCTGAGGGCGTAAGCAAAATTCATTTTCTTCTAAATACTCATAGAATTCTTTTCGGCGAAATGTGTGATTACCGCCTGTAATAACATCAACACCGCTTGAAAACAGCAAATCGGCGGTTTGCTTTAAAATACCGTTGCCGTCAGCAGAATTTTCGCCGTTGCAAACGCAAAAATCAATGTTATTTTCGGCTTTTAAATTCGGCAAAACCTTTTGCAAAGTTTCTCTGCCCAATTTTGAAACAACATCGCCCAAACATAAAATTTTCATAAAATCATCTTTCTAATTATAAAAATATTCTTCGCCGTCTATTATAATTGGTGAACTTTCAACATCATTTTTACATTCATAAACATCTTTTGAAAGCCAATTTTTATAGTTTTCATTAGTTATTTTGTTGTCATAAACATTAAAATATTTCAATTTTTTCAAATTCTTAACGCTTTCAGGAACGCTTGATAATCGGCAGTTAAACATATCAATGCTTTGCAAATTTTTAGCGTTGCCAATATTTTCAGGCAGGTTTTCAACATAAGAATCTCTGCAATTAAGAATTTTTAAATTTTTAAGATTTGATAAATCTTCAGGTAATATTTTAATTTTTGTATCTGATAAGCATAAATATTGCAAGTTATTAAGAAAACCAATTGCGCCAGGTAAAGCGGTAATTTTAGTGCAACTAATTGAGAGAGCTTTTAAATTTTTTAAAAGCGCTATGGATTTAGGTAGGGTGTCAATTTCAGTAAAAAACAATTTTAAAACTTCAAGTTTTTTTAAATTACCTATGCTTTCTGGCAATTCTTTTAAATAAAAGCATTTTCCTAAATCTAAAACTTTAAGGTTTGTTAAACTGCCGATTTCGTCAGGCAGCACAGTAACATTGTTTTTGCAACAGGTTAAAACAGTTAAATTTTTTAAATAATGTATTCCCTCAAGATTTTCAACAATACCCAACTGACTGCTTGAAAATTCGAGCTTTCCTTTATAGTTTTCTAATTCGTCTTTTGTGACTGTATCGTTATAATGCTTATTAAAAAGCGCTGCAACTTCTTCAGCAAAGCTTTTGTCGGGAAAAAAGTCGGTAAATAGCTTTGAGTTTTGAGCGCTGGTTTTAGTCTTTTCAGCAGTTTGTGTGTTTTGCTTATTGCAAGAGCAAAATAAAAAAATCATAACAATTGCAAGAGCAAACGAAAGTGTTTTGTAAAATTTCATATATCATTTCTCCTTTAAAATATGTTTTAATTAAATTATAAAACATACAAAGGCATTGTCAACTTACAGTAATGTTACTATTAATTACAATTTTGAAATAATATATCCCTATTTTACAACAAAATTTTAATCATTTCAATTGTAATATTGCTTTTTTTATAAAAAAGTTGTAAAATGGTAGCAGTCGAATTTTAAAGGAGATATAAAAATGCCTATTTTAAATATAGTTTTAGTCGAGCCTGAAATTCCACAAAACACAGGCAATATTGTAAGAACCTGTGCCGCAACAGGCGCGCGACTTCACATTGTAAAGCCTATGGGTTTTACGCCTGACGATAAAAAGCTAAAGCGTGCAGGGCTTGATTATTGGCAGTTTATGGACATAACCTATTATGAAAATTTAGATGAATTTTTCCACAAAACCGACGGCGATTATTTTTATTTTACCACAAAGGGCAGACAAGCTCATTCTGATGTTTCGTATCCCGATAATTGCTATTTGCTTTTTGGCAAAGAAACCGCAGGTTTGCCGGAAGAATTGTTGATAAAAAATCCCGAGCGTTGCGTAAGACTGCCAATGATGGGCGAAATTCGCTCGCTGAATTTGTCAAACACAGTTTGCGCAGCGGTTTACGAAACGCTTCGCCAGTGGAACTACCCAAAATTGCAAAATCAAGGCCAACTCCATAAGTATAAATGGGAAGAAATATAGATAGTGAAAAAAAGCGGGAACTCCCGCCTTTTTTGTTTATGAACTTTTTTAGGTGTTTCATCAAATTTTGGCAAGGCGGGACGGGTCAAGAACCCGACCCCTACAACAAACATTAAAATTTGCACAAAAAAAGCCTTCCCTTGGGGGAAGGTGGCAAGCGGTACGCTTGACGGATGAGGGCAATTAAAAGCCTTCTCCTCGAGGAGAAGGTGGGTTGAGCGACAAGCGAAACTCGGATGAGG
>CACZIY010000129.1 GCA_902781345.1 Oscillospiraceae bacterium
AACCTCTTTGCCGTCAATAAAAATCTGACCGCTGTCAGGATAATAAATTCCCGAAATCATATTCATCAAAGTTGTTTTTCCGCTGCCGTTTTCCCCTAAAATCGACAAAATTTCACCGCGATTAACTTTTAAGCTTACATCTTTGTTAGCAACGACATCGCCAAAAGTTTTAGTAATATTTTTTAGTTCAATAGCGGCTGTGTTTTCCAAAACTTTTTCCTCCCCGATTTTTTTGAATAATAATTATAGGTAAGTATATTTTCTTCAAAAAATACGCTTGCATATAACTGTTATTTCAGCAAATAAAAAACGATTTAGGCGGGGCAAAAAACTTGTCCCGCCTGAAAATATTTTCGTTTAATTAGAATTTTTCGTTGAGCAATTTAATACCATCAATTCTTAAATCGAAATATGGTGCTGAACGATATTCTGATTCGTGGAAGTAACCGTCTTTAATTACTTCTGTGTCGCCCTCAAATTTAGCGTCTGTATCTACATCTGCTTTATATGATTCAACTTTTTTGCCGTCAACTGTGAAAGTAGCTGTATCAAATACATGAACTTTACCAGCTTCGAGGTCAGCTTTAACTGCGTCAATTTTAGCTTGTGTGTCTTTAGCAGCGGCTTTTTCGTTTATTTCTGTCAAAGCAACAGAACCTGTTGCGATTGTACCTGTCCAGTCAGTATCAATAGCTTTACCGTCTTTAACACAGTTGATGATATATTTGTAATAAGGAGTCCAATCAATTCTTGAAGAAACAATGAATGTGTTAGGACAAGCATCTGCTGTGCTGCCGTTGTATGAAACGTTAGGAATACCTGCTGTTTCGCAAGCGGTTGGAGCGCCCATTGAGTCAGCGTGTTGGCTGATAAGAACGCATTTATCATTAATAAGTTTTTGAGCAGCTTCTTTTTCTTTAGCTTCGTCATACCAGCTACCTGTGAACTGAACTTCCATAGTTGCAGTATCAACAATGCTCTTAGCACCGAGGTAGAATGAAGTATAACCTGAAATAACTTCTGCATAAGTGAAAGCGCCTACATAACCGATTTTAGCTTCGTCTTTTTTAACTTTGCCAGCGTCAATCATTTCTTTGATTTTAAGACCAGCAGCAACACCAGCTAAATATCTACCTTCGTAGATAGAAGCGAAAGCGTTATGGAAGTTTTTAACATCTGATGTGTGTGCTTTTGTACCAGTTGCATGGCAGAACTGAACATCAGGGAACTCTTTTGCAGCCTTTATAAGATAATCTTCATGGCTGAATGAGTCAGCAAAAACGATTTTGCAACCGCTGTCTGCTAAGTCAGCAGCTGTTTCATAACACTCGTTGTTTTCCGGAATGTTTGTTTTGAATACTTTGTCAACACCGAGTTCATCACATGCTTTTTTAGCTGCATCAATGAAGTTTTTGTCATAAGTTGAGTTTTCATCATGCAAGCAAATAAAGCCTACTTTCATCTTTTCAGATGAATCTTTTTTGCTTTCTTTTTTGTCACCGCAAGAAGCAAGGCAGAATGTAGCCATAACTACTGCGAGAACAAGAGCAAGAATCTTTTTCATTGGAATTTTCCTCCCGTAGATTAAAAAATAATTTTTAGGCATAAAACCTATAATATAATTATAAGAAATAACTCGAAATAAGTCAATTATTTATTTGCAAAATGTTGTATAAATTTTAATAAATATTTTGTTTATAATTAACAATTAATTGCTTTTGCTTAAAAAATTGCCAAAAAACAAATAAAAAACTTCGTTTTGTCAATACTATTTTCAAGAAACGGAGGAGGTTTTTTGGGCTATAACAGCAAAGTGGAAATTTGCGGTGTAAATACTGCGAATTTGCCTGTTTTGAAAGAGGAAAAAAAGAAAGAACTGTTAAAGGCCGCAAGGCAGGGCGACAAACACGCCCGAGAAGAATTAATAAACGGGAATTTAAAGCTGATTTTGTCGGTAATCAGGCGGTTTTCGAGCAGGAGCGAAAACCCTGACGACCTTTTTCAAGTCGGGTGTATCGGGCTGATAAAAGCGATTGACAATTTTGATATAACGCTTGATGTAAGGTTTTCAACCTATGCCGTGCCGATGATAATAGGCGAAATTCGCCGATTTTTGCGAGATAACAACGCTGTCAGGGTAAGTCGTTCGCTGAAAGATATTGCCTACAAGGCAATGCAGGTGAAGGAGCAGCTTACCGCTAAGAATAATGCCGAGCCAAAAATCGAAGAAATCGCCAAAAAATTGGGGCTGAAAAAAGAAGAAGTGGTAGTGGCACTTGAAGCGATTGTTGAGCCTGTAAGCCTATATGAGCCTGTGTATTCAGACGGTGGCGACACGCTTTATGTGTTAGACCAGGTCGGCGATAAAAATGATGACAAAAATTGGATTGATGAAATTTTGTTTAAGCAAGCGTTAAAAACCTTGCCAAAAAGAGAGCGTGAGATAATAAATTTGCGGTTTTTCAAGGGCAAAACGCAAATGGAAGTTGCCGAAGAAATCGGCATTTCGCAAGCGCAGGTTTCCCGCCTTGAAAAAGGCGCATTAGACAGCATAAAAAATCAGTCTTTTTAACACATCGACAGTTTTTGCACTTTTTAGGTGTTTCATAAGTCTTTTTCTAAGCGGGTCGTGTGGGAACCCGACCCCTACATTGTTTGTACTTGTTTAAAAACTTAATGTAGGGGACGGCTTACGGTGCGTCCCGTTTTTATTACACCTCACCACCGCCTACGGCGGAGCCTCTCCTCAAGGAGAAGCCTTTTAAATTTCGCACAAGCTTTCCCCAAGGTCATTCCGAGTGAAACGAGGAATCTCATCTGTAAAACTCATAAAGGAGATTCTTCACTTCGTTCAGAATGACTCTTTAGATGTTTGAGCAAACTATGACGGGACGGGTCAAGAACCCGACCCCTACAACAAACATTAAAATTTGCACAAAAAAAGCCTTCCCTTGGGGGAAGGTGGCAAGCGGCACGCTTGACGGATGAGGGCAATTAAAAGCCTTCTCCTCGAGGAGAAGGTGGGTTGAGCGACAAGCGAAACTCGGATGAGGTGTT
>CACZIY010000130.1 GCA_902781345.1 Oscillospiraceae bacterium
GTTTCATATTTTGATTCAAAAGATGGTAAAAATACCGCTCTTTCGTAATCAACACCGCCAACCTTAAACATAATTGTGCAAGGTTGCATTTTTCCGTCAGTTTCTCTACCTTTAAAATACGGTACACCTGAAAATGCGGCAACATCACCATCACCTGTAGCGTCAATAACTCTTTTTGCAAGGATTACTCCCCTGCCTGATTTGTTTTCAACTATAACGCCATTGATTGTGTTGTCTTCAACAATAGCGCCGACAACAAATGTGTAAAACAGGAGTTTTACGCCCGATTCCGTCATCATTTCATCAAGAGTAATTTTTTGTGAACCGTGATGAATTGTATTTTTACCGCAACCGTTTTCTTTTGCCCAACCTAAAACCTGATTTTTTTCATAAGTTTTTTCAAAAAGCTCTACCATAATTTTGCTTGACGAACGACCGCCCCAATGTGACATCATACCTGCAGTCGCAACACCGCCTATACATTCAAGCGCTTCAACAAGCATTGTTGAAACACCCTCTCTTGCTGAACGCAAAGCAGCGCCAATACCTGCAGGACCTGCGCCACAAACTAATACATCTACTTCATCAATTACTTCAAGCTCCCTTGACGGCTCTTTATATGTTTTCATATTTTTTCTCCTTAAAAAATTAAGTATTGATTTTTTGATAATTTGATTATATAATGAATTTATCAAAGAAACAATAGTATTTTAACTATATTTTCTTTGAAATCTGACTTTTTGGTGTAAAAATGAAAAACACTATTAAAGATATAACCTCATACATCGATTTTTTGAGAAAACAAGGCTTTTTAGTAACTTTAAGCTGTTTTGACAGCGTTCTTGAAAGACATTTACCTGTTTTGCTTAAATACGAGGTTCATCAATGCGCTGTTTGCTCATATTTAAAAGCAAATGAAAAAACAAAAGGAAAATGTCCTAAAAACAAGGCAATTTTGAATAAGAATTACCCAAAAACGCTAACATATTCTTGCTGCTATGCAGGTGTTGAAGAATATGTTTACCCTGTAATTTGCGATAATTCTTTAATTTGTTGTGTGCATATTTCGGGGTTTAGAGGTGTTTTAGAAAAGTCAAGTATTAATTATAATAAGTACTATTCCCTGCTCGGTCGTGATTTTTTTGAATTATACCAACAACTAAGCGTTAACCCGCCTAAAAAAGAAGAAATATTAAAATTTGTTAAACCGCTTGAATATATGCTGATTTCTTTAAAAGATGAAGAATTAAACTATAATTTTGAAGGTACTTCTTCATCAAAAATCTATCGAAAAGTTTTAAAATATATTTACGATAATTATATGAATAATATAGATGTAAATGATATTGCAAAAAGCTTAAACTATTCGGCTTCATATATCAGAAATGTGTTTTCAAAGCACTCAAACAAAACAGTTTCACAAACAATTAATGATATAAAGCTTTCGCAAGCAAAAAACTTGCTTAAAAGCACAACTTTGTCAATAACAAGAATTGCACTTGAAAGCGGATTTTGTGACGGAAACTATTTTTCTTATGTTTTTAAGAAAAAATATAGCATTTCGCCAAAAAAATATCGAAAAGATAACGCAATTTAATGTTGACAAAACTACATATTTGTGATAATATAGACTATATTTGTGAAATACATTGATGAAGACAGGCAGTTAATTGCAAACGAGTTTTCAGCGAGTCGGTGATGGTGTAAGACCGATAAATTCAAATTTTCTGCAAATCACTTCGGAGTAGCGTTGTTGAAATTATAGTAAATGGCGACGGCTTTTCACCGTTAAAAGAAACTTTTATCAAATGCTTTTTGCATTTCGTAATAGGTGGTTTATAAACAAAGAATTTTTTCCTTTGTCCTATTAGGGCAAAGGATTTTTTATTTTTTCAAAAGGAGAAAAAAGGTTATGTACGAGAAAGTATCGACAAACTTGAATTTTACCGAACGTGAGAAAAAAGTCGGTCAATTTTGGAGAAACGAACAAATTTTTGAAAAATCTATTGAAGAAAGAAAAGGCGCAAAGCCTTATGTGTTCTATGATGGTCCGCCGACTGCAAACGGTAAACCTCATATTGGTCACGTTTTGACCCGTGTTATTAAAGATATGATTCCGAGATACCGCACTATGAAAGGTTATATGGTACCTCGAAAAGCAGGTTGGGACACTCATGGTCTTCCTGTTGAGCTTGAAGTTGAAAAGCTTTTAGGTCTTGACGGTAAAGAGCAGATTGAGGAATATGGTCTTGACCCATTTATCACAAAATGCAAAGAGTCTGTATGGAAATATAAAGGTATGTGGGAGGATTTCTCTAATACCGTTGGTTTTTGGGCTGATATGGATAACCCATATGTTACATACCACAACGACTTTATTGAATCAGAATGGTGGGCTCTTAAAAAGATTTTTGAGAAAAATCTTTTATATAAAGGCTTTAAAATCGTGCCTTACTGCCCTCGTTGCGGTACTCCGCTTTCATCTCACGAAGTTGCACAAGGCTACAAGGCTGTTAAAGAGCGTTCTGCAATTGTTCGCTTTAAGGTTAAAGGTGAAGATTCATACTTCCTCGCTTGGACAACAACACCTTGGACATTGCCTTCAAATGTTGCGCTTTGCGTAAATCCAACCGAAACATATTGCAAGGTAAAAGCAAATGACGGATATACATATTATATGGCTAAGGCTTTGCTTGATAATGTTCTTGGCAAATTAGCAAGTGAAGATGCACCTGCTTATGAAGTTTTAGAAGAATATAAAGGTACTGACCTTGAATATAAAGAATATGAGCCACTTTTCAAATGTGCTGGTGAGTCTGCTCAAAAGCAACACAAAAAAGCACATTTTGTAACTGTTGATAACTATGTTACAATGACTGATGGTACAGGTATCGTTCA
>CACZIY010000131.1 GCA_902781345.1 Oscillospiraceae bacterium
AAAAGCCTTCTCCTCGAGGAGAAGGTGGGTTGAGCGACAAGCGAAACTCGGATGAGGTGTTTTGCAACCCTTCCACCGCAAGCGGTCCCCCTTCCCTTGACTTAGGACGGCTTCCCCCCTTCCGTCATCTAACGATGACACCTTCCCCAAAGGGGACGGCACGGTGAGCCACCGCTGGCAGACTCTTCGGCAAAAAAAGGTGATGAAACTTTTAGTTTTGTGTCGCCTCAGGGTTGAAGTTTTTTAGTTTTTATTCCGTGCCGTAAGGCACACAATAATTATTCATTATTCTTTATTCACTATTCATTATTCACTACTATTCGAGGTGCCCCTTTGAGGGGAACTGTCGCCGAACGGCGACTAAAGGGTGGTTTTTGCTCAACCTAAAAAACCCTTCCACCGCAAGCGGTCCCCCTTCCCTTGACTTAGGACGGCTTCCCCGAAAGTCGAAGGCTTTTTTATTACATATAAAAACAACCGCTTATTTTAGCGGTTGTTTCTTTCTTCTGTTGGGGTTATGCCGAATTGTTTTGTATAATTTCTAAAAAATGTTGCGTAAGATTTAAAACCGCAAGCCTTTGCAATTTGCTGCAAAGAGTGAGTTGAATATAAAATAAATCGTTTTGCTTTTTCAAGCCGTAATGTTGTGATATATTCACGGCAGGTTTGCCCTGTAACTTCTTTTATTGATGAACAAATACTACCGCGAGAAAGAAAAACATTTTGCGAAATAATATCAATACTCAATTCTTCAAAAAGATGATTTTCTATAAAATAAGCAATTTTCGCAAAATTGCTATCGGTTTCGTGTACTTCAAAAGGAAGGCTTTTATTATATGTATCGTTAATACTGCAAATAAGCTGTAAAACTGCACTGTAAACAAAAAATCTACTTTTCTTTTTTTCTAATGAAGTATAAATATTTTTAATAGCCGAATCTATTTCACTGTTTATATAGTACCTTTTGCTTTTGCTTAAAAATGGTGATAAAAAATTATAGTTGCTATCAATATTTGAAAAAATATTTGAATTAAAGTATATTCTTAAAACGGTGCCGTTAGCTTCAAACCAAAACTCATCATTTCGGTTTGCGATTCCTAATTCGCCTTTTTTATAAACCGCTATATTGCTCTGGCTTTTAACAGTCGCTGTTCCGTCAAGAACAGCGAAAATAAAGTAGTCGCTGCCATTTTTGTGGTAATAAGAAAAATTCTTCGCCGTTTTTAGTATTAAAATCAAGTCGATTTGCGAGAATAAATAATTAATATTCATAAAAAACCTCCAATTTTTATTAATAATAACATATAATTATACAATTTGCAATACTTATTTATACGATATGATACTGTTTTTTGAGTTTTTTTCATTTATAATAAAATTACTATAATGGAAACGGAGGGATTCCTTTTATGAAAAAAATTTTATCAATCTTGTTATCAATCGCCATGTTGGTAACAATGATATCAATGGTGGCAATATCTGCTAACGCAGAAGTACAAAGCGAAGTTATTTACAACATGTCCGAGAGCTCAAGACCGTCAGACTACACTGTAACTGAAAAAGGCGCAGAGTACATTTCTTTTGTTGATTCGGAAGAAGAAGGTTACGGCGATGTTCTTAAAGCATTAAGAACAGGTAATAAAGGCAGCGCTCAAGACCAGGCTTTTTGTATTAAACTTCCAACCAACATTTGGACTTCACATGATATTCCTGAAACATTATCGTTTGAAGCTAAAACAAATACAGGTAAAATCAACTTTGGTAACTTTGTTTACTTAAGCTCAAGCGCTACTTCTGCAACAACTAATGGTTATGCATCCATTAGTAATTTTGATTCTACTTGGAAAACTTACACAATTGATTTAACTACTCAAAAAGCAATTGCAGCTATTGACAACGGTTATTTATATTTGTGTTTGAGAAATGCTTGGTCAAGTTCAGACAATACTTGTGATTATTTCTATATTGATAACATCAAACTTAATTATGAACAATATCCTGAACAAAGATTAGACCAAGCCGCTCCTGCAGCTCCTACAGTTGCAAGTGCAACAGGAAATACTGTAACTCTTACACCAAATTCAAACTGTCAGTTCAGTATGAACGGTACAAATTGGCAGTCAAGCAATGTGTTCACAGGACTTACAGAAAACACACAATATACTTTCTATGCAAGATATAAAGAAACAATGGAATACTATGCTTCACCGGCATCAGAAGCTACTGTTTTTACAACACCTGTTGTTTATAAGTGGAATTTATCTTCAAGCGATTTCACATTAAGCAATACTTCTTGCGGTAATTTCAATGAAACATACAAGAATGACGGTACTTATTTTATAGGTTCAAGCATACCGGCAGATTCTACAACAACATTTACTTCGAAATTTACTGTTCCTGCAGGCGTTTATTCAGCTACTCTTTATGCAAGAAAAGCAGGTTCAAGAGCAAGTATTAATGTTGATGTAAACGGTACAAGAGTTGCTACTGAACTTAACACAGGTTTAAACGGCGGTACTCAAAACCTTAATCAGTCTTTCCCAATGACTGAAGATACAATAACAATTACTGAAGAGTCAACTATAGCTATGACTATTACAATAACCACATCCGGCAGTTTGTATTTGAATGCTCTTCAATTAGAAAAAATCGGCGATTATGTTGCACCTGTAGTTGACCCATATGAAAATATCGCAGGTACAACTTCTGTAACAGCACAACTTCGTATTGGTAATGTAAACGGTATTAGATTTATTACAAATGTTAATGCAGATAAGGTTGCAGCAGCAGAAACAGCCGGTTATACTGTAACTTTTGGTACATTAATCGCACCTGTTGATTTAGTTGAAGGTGAATTA
>CACZIY010000132.1 GCA_902781345.1 Oscillospiraceae bacterium
TCATTTTTGCAAAAAAATATAAGTTGAAAACCTACTAAATCTATGTTATTATAGAGTTATAAGATTTAAGGAGCAAAAAAATGAAAATTTCGACAAAAGGGCGTTATGCGCTAAGAATGATGATAGATTTAGCAAGCCGTGATGATGAAAACTTTGTTGCGCTGAAAGATATTGCCAAAAGGCAAGACATTTCAAAAAAATATCTTGAACAAATTATTCCTCTTTTGAACAAAACCGATTTTTTGTTGACAAACAGAGGTTATCAGGGAGGTTATAAGCTTGCAAGAAAGCCAAAGGATTACACGGTAGGTGAAATTTTGAGAGTAACTGAGGGCAGCTTAAGCCCAGTTGCTTGTCTTGAAATAAAGCCGAACACTTGCGAGCGTAAGGATTTTTGCTTGACCTTGCCTGTTTGGGAGGGGCTTGAAAAGGTTATCGGCGATTATCTTGATAACATAACCTTGCAAGATATAATTGATAAAAAATTTAGTTAAAAGCCTGTAAAAATAGGCTTTTATTTTTGCTTTAAACCTTTAAAAGTTACAAATTTGTAATTTTTTACTTGATTTTTGTAACAAAATGTGTTATAATCGTAACCGTTGATTACAAAATTGTAACTTTTAGAAAGGTTTTTAATAATGAAAATTACGAGAATTATTGCTTTTTCGGTGATATTTGCAGTTTTATTTTCAAGCTATACCGCATTTGCAAAAGAATCTCATTTTCACACATTTGATTCTGAAACTACTGAGCCGACTTGTACACAAGACGGTAAAATAACCTATACTTGCATTGAATGTGGCTATTCTTATGAAGAAGTATTGCCAGCAAACGGACATACATTTGTAACTTATAACACAAAAAGCACTTATTTTAGCGAGGGTGTAAGCGGTAAGGTTGTTTGTAAGGACTGCGGTCTTGTTTTAAACAGCGGTGATGAAATCGCTAAAAAGACGCTTAAAACACCGAAAATTAAAAAAATTAAAACAGTTGATATTGACGCTGTTAAAATCACTTGGAAAAAGGTAAAAAATGCGGACGGCTACTATGTTTACCGCAAAAAAGGTAAATCTTTTAAAAAAATTGCCACAGTAGAAAACAACAAGTATAAAGATTCAGGACTTGCAATCGGCAAGAAATATAAATATAAGGTAAAGGCTTATATTAAAGATGACGGCAAAACTGCAACAGGTAAAACAGATGCAAAAGTCTACAAAATTTCGGTAAACGCTTGCAAAAAGTACGAAATCGACCGAAATCATTACGCTTTTCCTATTGCAAACCGAGAAAAAGTTAATGTTTCTTCGCTTTACGGCTGGCGTTGGGGTAGCTTTCACGCAGGTGTTGACCTTTCAGCGCACACAGGTGAAGATATAGTTGCCTGGAAGGACGGTTATGTTTGTAAATCAGGCTATCACTCATCTTGGGGTAATTATATTATGATTTACCACGGTAAAATCAATGGTAAAGATGTTTACTCAGGCTATGCTCATTTAAGCAGAAGAAGTGTTAAAAAAGGGCAAAAGATAGTTCAAGGGCAAAAAATCGGCGATGCAGGTAATACAGGTCGTTCTTACGGAACGCATTTGCATTTTGAAATTTACTACGGCGGTAAAAGCGCTAAAAAGCCACCAAGAGTAAAATCTGCCGACAGAATTAACCCTGTTTACTTTATCGGCTTAAAAAATCACAAAGGAATTCAATCTGTAAAATAACAAAAAGACGCTTAAAAAAGCGTCTTTTTTATTGCAAAAAATTAGTCGGTTACTGCTACATTGCTTGTATTGCGGAACAAAAGCGAAATGCACCAAACAGCACTTAATCCGACAATTGTGTAGATAATTCTGCTGATTATAGCGCCTTGACCGCCAAAAATCCAAGCGACAATATCAAAACCAAAAAGACCGATACTGCCCCAATTTATTCCGCCGATAATCGCTAAAATAAGCGCAATTTTGTTTATCATAAAAAATTCTCCTTTCGTTTTATCATTAGTTTTAACAAAACAAAAGAATTTTATTCAAATTTTTACGCAAAAAATATAAAGCGAGAGTTAAACTCTCGCTTTTTTTAATAAATCGTAATATCTTTTAACAAAATTGCTCGGCAAGGCGCCGCATCAGCATTAGCCATTTTAATAGGCTCACAGACCAAAACATACCTGCCGTCAGGCACTTTTTCAAGGTCAAGCCCCTCTAAAATAGCAATGTCATTGCTTAATAATTCCTTATGAATTTGTGCTTCTGCACCCTCAATTGCCACCGAAATATCGTCAATTCCAATTAATTTCAAATTAGTAGCGACAATATCCATCAGCGAGTAAAAAGTCAGCCTGCCTTTACCGTTTGAACGAATAATCAGGCGTTCGCAGTCGGCAGGCACCTTGTTTGAAATATCTTCACCTGTTATGTGGTCGTCAAAGGTAATAACATCACAAACACCGCAAAAGGTGTTGATACCAAGCGACAAAATATCTCTGCCGTTTTCAAGAAAATGCTTTGGTGCATCAATATGAGTGCCGTTGTGCAAGCACATTGTAATGTCTGAAACATTACAAACATCACCGAACTTTATTGCCTGTTTTTCTGTCAAAGTCGGTTTTGTGTCGTTTGGATAAACAGGCGCTGAAAAAAGCTCTCTCGAAATATCGTAAATTCTCATTTTATTTCAGTTTTTCCGCCCATATAAGGCTGTAAAGCGGTTGGAATTTTAATGCTACCGTCTGCTTGGAGGTTGTTTTCTAAGAAAGCAATCAACATTCTTGGCGGTGCAACAACCGTGTTGTTAAGTGTGTGAGCAAAATAGTTGCCGTTTTTAGATTT
>CACZIY010000133.1 GCA_902781345.1 Oscillospiraceae bacterium
TAAAGTTCAGGATAATCTTCTGCAAATTCTTTTAAGATATTATCTACTTCGTTAATATATGTATTTGCGAGTTTTTCACCGAGTTCTTCACCCAATGTACCGCCGTAAGCAGTACCAAGGTTGAATTTACCGTCAGAAAAAGCGCCTGCGCCTGCAAGTCCTGAAGTAATACTGCAAATACCGCAATGCAAACAAGCCTGAGTATCTGAAGCAGGACATTTTCTTTTAGTTAACTCTCTTCCCTTTTCTATTATAGCGACTTTTCTGTTTTTGTCGTTGTCAATAAGCCTTTTTGCAGCCATAATACCGCAAATACCGCCGCCGATAATGGCTTCATCATAGATTTTCATTTTACAATTCATTCCTTAAAAAATATATAAATGCCCCCTTATTTAGGAGGCATTTTTTGTAAAAATATATAACTTAACACAATGCGCCGAAAATTCGGAACATAAACACTTGAATTTACTACACATCATATTAAATCACCTTTGATATAATAACACATTTAAAGTGATTTTTCAAGTATTTTTTGAATTAATAGTAAATATCGATTTTTGAGTTTCTTTCTTCTCTGACTTTTTTAACTATAGCATCAAAAACTTTTTCGCCTTCAAAACGAACACCATCAATAATATAGTATTTTACAGTTTTGTCATAAACCGATTGTTTTGTAGGGTTATGAACAGTAACTTTATTAGTAGTCAAGAAATTAAAGGTTACTTCGCCGTTTTCATCAAACATAAAGTCAGCGAGTAAAGGTTTAATATACAAGCCTAATTTGCCGTTTTCAAAAACAAAGGGGCTTGAACCAATAAACATTTCAGACCAAATTGAAATAACCTCAGTAGTAGAGCCAGAAAGACGAGAAACAAAACCTCTGCCGTGCAAGTTTTCGTCAGGATTTGATGATGAAACTAAGAACGAGCAGTTTTCAAGTGTTGACCTACCGTAAGTTTCAGGATTTAAAAATGGAATAAATACATTTTTAAGCTCCTCATAAAATGCCTTATAATTTCCGCTTTTTAAAATGCCAAACAAGAATTTATATTCCATGTGCAAGAATACTGACTCGTTTTCTTGCCAACCTGGTGTAAATGCAGCAACTCTGCCGAATGAAAGACCTTCGCTTGAAATGTTTTCACTTGTTTTAAACATTTTAAGTTTTTTATCATAAACATTAGAGTTTTTAACTTTTTCAAGTATTTCGCTTGCTTTTTGTGGGTCGTTGCACTCTCTTATTTGTTTTGCAGGACCTTCAAGCCATTTAGTAATCATGACAGGGCTGAACTTTTTAACCTTAATATTAGGATAGCCATCTGCATTTTCATTAACAATTTCAAATTCATCGGCTTTATACTTAAAGTATGTCGGGCAAAAACCGTTTCCAAGCTTAATAGCTTTTTCAACGCCTTTTTCGCAAAGTGTGATGAATTTTTCTAATGTATCTGCTAAATTGCCAATTGTAATATCAACAGTTTTACCTGTAATATTATAACGAGTTTTTTCTCTGAATGCTTCACGAGCAGTTGCAACCTCGTCCCAATAAGTAAATTCTGATTTGAAGTTATTAAGAGCAGTTGTAACGCTTTTTAAAAACTCAATTAATTCTTCAGGAATTTTGACTGTTTTATCAGCAAATTCTTTTACAACACCTAATGTAAATTTAAGCATTTTGATAAGCTCAAAGGTTTCGCTCATACCGCTACCAAACATACTTGGTAAGCCGTTACAAGCGTCGCACCAACCAGCTCTGTCAGCTTCCATTTCGATACCCATTTGCGATGAGTCAAGCAAAGCGAATTTGTTTACACAAAGCGAAAGGAGCTTTTCGAAAAGATTTGTTTTATAAGTTTCACCATTTACGGTTTTAAGCCAGTTAGTATCATTGAGCTTATAACCTCTTGAATACTTTTCTTTATCAATAACATAAGCGTTTAACTGACGAGCTTCTTTTCCGTCAAAGCAATATTTTTTGCTTCTTGGCTGAATAAACAAATCGCTGTCAAAATATTTGTAACTGCAATTATCAAAAAGCAATTCTTTCTTTTTATCAGGGAAAACTTTTAAGTAATTATCAACAAGGTCAAGTAAATAATCCCAGTGGTCTGACCAGTTGCCGAATTTATCAGTTGAAGCTTCAAAATTTTGGATTGATACGCTTAAAATCTTTCTCAAGAACTCATCATCTGAAATATTCAATTCAACATTATTGTTATAAATTCCGTTGATTAATGAGCCTGCAGTAAAGCTTTCGCTAATAATTTTTTCTACTACTTCCCTTTTACTATTTACACATTCATTAATAATTGCATTTGCTTTTTCTTTATCAACAATCTCAAAGGTTGTACCCTTAACCTGCAAAGGATTGTAGCCGTCAAATTGAATGTATGAGAAAAACATTTCAATATTGAAATCATTAACATTCGGATGGAACAAAACGTCATTTCTGCGGTTTTGTAACACATCTCTGAAGTTACCGTTGCCTTGTGAATAATACTCGGCAGCGATAGAAAAATTGTTGTAATCACGCTCTGGGTCGCCGTGTTTGCGTGAGAATAAATGCACAACCTTATTTTTATCATCACTTTCAAATACAAAAGGATAACCGCCACGCAAGAAGTTATCTAAATAGCACTGTTTAAAGTACATATCCATAACAGGCTGACCTGATTTTGTCTTAACATCCCTTGTAAACTCATTTGAAAGCTCATCTGCTTCAACTAATTTTTTATCAATATAGTTAAAATCAATGTCTTTTGCTTTTTCATTAATAAACTCAGCACTATGAGT
>CACZIY010000134.1 GCA_902781345.1 Oscillospiraceae bacterium
GAAAATTCTTGTAATTAACGGACCTAATCTTAATTTTTTAGGTGTCAGAGAGCCTGAAATTTACGGTAAACAGAATTATAGTGATTTATGTATTCTTATTTCAAATTATTGCGAAAAAGAGGGGATTGAGGTTGAAATTTTTCAATCAAATCACGAGGGCGATATAGTTGATAAAATTCAAGAGGCTTATCAAAATAAAGACGGTATTGTTATCAATCCTGCAGCTTACACGCACACAAGCGTTGCTATTTTTGACGCATTAAAAGCGGTTGGTATTCCAACTGTTGAAGTTCATATTTCAAAGGTAAATGAGCGTGAAAAGTTCAGACAAATTTCTTTTATTCGTGATTACTGCTTATCAACCGTTGTCGGTAAAGGCTTTAACGGCTATTTAGAAGCTATAGAAATTCTTAAAAATCATATTAAATAATCATAAAAAACTCCCTTTTTGAATATCATTTATTGATAACTAAAAGGGAGTTGGTTTTTTGAAAGGCTGCGTTGAGGAACGAGCCGTTGTACTCGGCAGATATATTGTTGATACAGGCGCAACCGTTAGAGTTTGCGCTAAAAAATACGGAATTAGCAAATCAACTGTTCATAAAGATGTGAGTACGAAACTAAAATTTTTAGATGAAGATTTATATATAAAGGTTAAAAAAGTGCTTGAAATCAACAAGGCTCAGCGTCATATTCGCGGCGGATTGGCCACTAAAAATAAATATTTGAAATTAAAAAAATAAACTGTATCAATTTTGATACAGTTTATTTTTATTCGCTTTCTTTTGCTTCAACAAACCAGCGGTCTTTTTCTAAAAATAAATAGGTTTGAACACCTTTAATTATGCAAGTATAGCGAATTCCGCTGCCACCCGCTTTTAAAGAGGCGGCAACGCAAATATTTGTTATTTTATCGAGCTTGTAAATAGTTCCGTCTTGCCAAAGAATTGAAATAGGAATAATATTTCCGTCTTTTTCAAATTTCGCAAAAACTTCAACATAAACCTTTTTGCACATCAATTAAACCTCCTTAAATTTTTCCTTTTAAAACGCCGACAGGGTGGATTGTGTGGTCATCATGAGGGTTAAAATGCGTTATATCAACCGATTTTAGCAAAGAAGCACTTTGCAACGCAAAATTGCCGTAGCGTTTTTTTAAAGTATCAACTGTTTTATCAATAGTTTCAAGCTTCGCTTTCTTTTGAGCATCTACAAAAAAGTCGTATTGCAAAGGACAATCAACTGCGCAAAAATCGGTAACTGAAACGCCAAGACTTCTTATCGGCTTATCAAATTTATAATTATTTAAAAACAGGGAACAGGCGGTTTTTGAAATTTCCCTTGTAATATCGGTAGGATACTTCAACTTCTTTTGTGTTGAAACAGTGCTTAAATCTTTATCTCTTAAATAAATTTTTACAACAGAGCATTTAAACCCTTGCTCTCTTAATCTTCTGCCAACGCTTTCAGCCAAAACGAAAACAACCGCCTTAACCTCATCAAAATTCTTTAAATCTCGTGGCAGGGTAGTAGAGTTGCTTATAGATTTTATATTAGGCATTAACTCACTTTTGCAAACAGGCGTTAAATCGTAACCGTTCGCATAAGAATGAAGCAAAATTCCTATTTTGCCAAGCCATTTTTGCAGAGTCTGACAATCAGTTTGCGCCACATCGCCAATTGTGTAGCGGTAATGCTTTTGCAAAGTGTGGTAAGTCGCAGGGCCGATATAAAGCAAATCATTCGCAGGCAACGGCCAGACAACCTCTTTAAAATTTTCTTTTGAAATTACTGTAACCGCATCAGGCTTTTTATAATCGCTGCCTAATTTTGCAAAAATTTTGTTAAAACTCACACCTATACTTACAGTAATACCAAGTTCTTGCTTTACTCGCTCTCTTATAATATTTGCAAGTTTTTCAGCACCGCCGTAAAGATGAGCAACAGCCGAAACATCAATCCACGATTCATCAATGCCAAAAGGCTCAATAATATCGGTATAATCTTCTAAAATTCGGCGTACCTCTTTTGAAAAGCGCATATAAAGCGGAAAATTCGGCGGAATAATAACTAAATTCGGACATTTTTTTCTCGCCGACCAAAGCGGCTCACCAACTTTTAAATCATATTTTGAGGCTATTTCGTTTTTTGTTAAAATTATACCGTGCCGACTTTGCTCGCTGCCGCCAACCGCAACAGGTTTGTTGCGAATTTCGGGTCGGTGTAAACACTCAACCGAAGCATAAAACTTGTTACAGTCTATATGAAAAATAATTCTCTCCATAAAACCACCTTACAGAACAAATGTTCGATAAATATATTTTACACCAAAATTGTGTATTTGTCAATAGTGAAGAACTACCAAAATTTGTTGACAAATTTCCATGTATATATTATAATGAAGTTAATAAAAATATGGAGGATATTAAAAATGAAAAAAGTATTAGCAATTATTTTAAGTTTAGTAATGGTATTTACCATTTTGCCTGTGGCGGTAGTAAATGTTAGTGCATTGGATTCATCTGGCAAATGTGGTGATAATGTTTTTTATAGTTTTGATAGTGAAACAGGTAAACTTACTATAAGCGGAACAGGTAATATGTATGATGGTTATTATTATTTAGCTTTTCACAACGATTCAAGTATTAAATCCGTAGTAATAGAAAACGGTGTAACAAGCATTGGTAGTTGGGCATTTGAATATTGCGAATCATTAACAAGCATAACAATAC
>CACZIY010000135.1 GCA_902781345.1 Oscillospiraceae bacterium
TTAATGCAATAACAAAGATAATTACTATTGTTATATTGCTGATTCTGTTTCCGAAATTAGTATAATATTTATTTGAAATTAAGATACTGCAGTCGTTGAAAACTTTTGAATAAATCATTGAAATACCGACTGCACATAAAAGCGAAGAAAATGCTACTCTGATAACAGACTGTGCTCTTTTGCTTGCGGTAGGATAAGAGGCGGTTTGCGACTTTTTCTTTTTAAACAAGAACAAGCCGAAAGCCCCTAAAATAAGCGCTAAACCAAAGGTGCAAACAAATGTTAAAACACTATAATCATAAGTAAAAAATGCATTATATTTCAACAGCGAATTCGGCAAAAAATGAGTGTCATCAACAACAGTAACAGTTTCGGTTATTGTAACGCTGAAAATCAAATAGAAAATTCGTGGGTAAAACAAAATCATAAAAGCAACAGTTAATGCGCTGAAAAGTCTGCCTGTAACGCTAATCGCAATTAAAATTGCCGAAGCGATTAAGCAAGTAGTTGCCAAAAGATTTGGAATTGCCAGAAAAATGTCTAAAACATCGGTTAATTGATATCCAACAATCAAAGCACCTAAAGTACCTAATACGCTGCAAACAATTATTTGCAAGACAATATAAGTTAAAACACTTAATGTAAAGCTCAAATAAATACAGCTGCGAGTTTGAGGGATTGAGTGGTAAAAGTCGCTCCTGTTTCGCTTAAACATAAACGAAAAAATTCTGAACATCAAAATCGGTGTTACGATACAAGGTACTGCAAATATAAAAGGAAGCAAATCTAATAATGAAGTTTCATATTTAATATAAAGTTCAGTCTGTTCAATTGTTTGAGAAAGCGCAGCTAACAATGAAAAAACAGCGAAAATGCAACCAGTTACAATGCCGACTGTTTTTAGTTGGCTAAGTCCTTCAATATACAAATTTTTGCTGAATAACTTATTTTTCATCTTCTTTTACCTCCAAACACTCGTCAAAATCATAGCCTAATTCTCTCATTTTAATTGTGAAAACCTCTTCAAGCGAAAGCGGTAAAATATCGAGTAAAACAGGTTTTTTTGAATTCAGGATTTTTTTAACATCTTGCTCTTTTGCCGAAACAATAAAATTAGAAACCGAGCCTTTCTTTTCAAAATCAAATATCTCTAATTCATCAAACAAGCTCTTATCATAATCATAATCAAAAGCAACTTGCACCTTATAATTATCTTGCTTTAAGTCGCCGATATCGCTTTCAAGCACAACCTTGCCCTTGTGCAAAAGCAAAAGGCTGTCGCACAAATCCTCAAGCTCTCGAAGCGAGTGCGAAGTTACTACTGTTGTCATATTTCGCTCAGCAACATCATTGTAAATAAGGCTTTTAATAAACTTTCTCGCAACAGGGTCAAGACCGTCAAAGGTTTCATCTAAAAACAAATATTTTGGCTTGCAGGAAAGTGCCAAAACCATTGCGGTTTGCCTTTTCATACCCTTTGAAAATGTGCCTATTGACTTATTTTTATCAAGCTTGAAATAATCAAGCAATTCCCAAAAGCGTTCATAATCAAAATCAGGATAAATTCTTTTATAAAGCTTTGCCATTCTTTTTGGCGAAGCCGCATTTATAAAGTATAAATCATCAGAAATAAACACTAAATCTTTTTTAACCTCGGTGTTGTCAAAAACAGGTCTTTCGTCAAATAAAACTTCGCCTTGTTCCGCCTTGTAAACACCGCAAAGTGTGCGAAGCGCTGTTGATTTGCCAGCACCGTTTGAGCCGACCATTCCGTAAATACAGCCCTCTGGAATTTTGCAACTGACATTATCAATTGCAACAACATCTTCAAATGTTTTAGTAACATTTTTCAACTCAATCATTCTATTTCACCTCTTAAATAGATTCTTTCAATTTCCTTTAAAACTTCTTCTTTTTTAATGCCGAAATTTTGAAGCTTTTCAACCAAATTGTTTAACTCTGTCATAAGCTCAGCCGAATTCTTTGTAATAGCTTCTTTAGCGTTTTCGCTTACAAAAAAGCCTTTGCCTGCAAGCGAAACTATAATGCCTTTTAAGCAAAGCTCGTTATAAGCCCGTGCAACAGTATTCGGGTTAACCGAAAGCTTTACCGAAAGCTCTCGAACCGAAGGCAGTTTTTCGCCGACTGTATAAGCCTCGCTCAAAATAAACCTTTCGGTTTGTTCAACTATTTGCACATAAATAGGTTTGCCTGAGGAAAAATCAATTTGATACATAATTTAATCACTTCCTTATAAAGCAATCTAACTGTACTATTTAGATTAGTACAGTTAGATTATATCACAAATAAATTTTTTGTCAACTTAAAATTTCATTTTTTAAATATGGTTTTATTGTAGGGAAAGCAAAATCGTTCCCGATTTGTTTATTCAAAAACCACCCTTTAGTCGCCTAAAGGCGACAGTTTCCCTCAAGGGACACCTTAATATGTTATTGCAAAGCATAAAGCTAAATAGAATACCAGCCCTGAGGCGACACAAAACCAAAAGCATCATCAACCTTTTCGCCGAAGAGTGTGCCAGCGGTGGCTCACCGTGCCGTCCCCTTTGGGGAAGGTGTCATCGTTAGATGACGGAAGGGGGACCGCGTGAGTGGAAGGGTTGCAACACCTCATCCGAGTTTCGCTTGTCGCTCAACCCACCTTCTCCTCGAGGAGAAGGCTTTTAATTGCCCTCATCCGTCAAGCGTGCCGCTTGCCACCTT
>CACZIY010000136.1 GCA_902781345.1 Oscillospiraceae bacterium
GCGTCAGCAATGATTTTAGCATTTTCTTGATAGTAAGCAATGTTTTCTTTAATTTGTTTTTGTCCCTTTTCGGAGAATACAGCGGCAGCAGCACGCTGAACAGGCCAAGAAACACCATTAAACTTAGTTGCCTGACGGCGATACCAAGTCTTATAAATATTATGACCGTCACGCTCTAACTCTTTTGGAATTACAGTGTAACCGCAACGAGTGCCTGTAAAACCAGCGGTTTTTGAAAGTGAGCACATTTCAATTGCACAACTTCTTGCTCCCTCAACCGAGTAGATTGAACGAGGTAAATCTTCAGTAATAAACGCTTCATAAGCACAGTCATAAAGAATGATTGCATCGTTTTTAATTGCATAATCAACCCAGGTTTTCAACTGCTCATAAGTGTAAGCCGAGCCTGTTGGGTTGTTAGGTGAGCAAAGATAAATAATATCTGCTTTAACATTTTCATCAGGCATAGCGGCAAAACCGTTTTGCTCATTTGAATCTGCATAAACAATCTCTCTGCCTGCCATAATGTTTGAGTCAACATAAACAGGGTAAACAGGGTCAGTTACTAAAACTGTATTATCTTTTGAAAAAATATCGCCAATGTTGCCACAGTCAGATTTTGCGCCGTCTGAAACGAATATTTCATCAGCATTAACAGTGACGCCAAATGATTTATAGTAGCCTGAAATAGCCTCTCTCAAAAATTCATAACCCTCATAATCAGGGTAGCCCTTAAATGTTTCTTTAACGCCTAATTCCTTTGCACCTTTTACCATTTCATCAACAACTACAGGCGCTAATGGCAAAGTAACATCGCCAATACCTAAGCGAATTACCTTTTTATCAGGATTTTCAGCGATAAACTTATTTGTTCTTGAAGCAACTTCGGCAAACAAATAGTTAGGTACCAAATTATCAAAATTCTTATTTATTTTCATAGTAGCAACCCTTTCTTATTTTTTATTCTCTTTTGAAGCTTTTACAAATGCTTTGAAAAGAGGATGTGCACGGTTTGGACGAGATTTGAATTCAGGGTGATACTGAACTGCAACATAGAATTTGTTTTCAGGAATTTCAACTGCTTCAACAAGACGAGAGTCAGGCGAAGTACCTGTGATTTTCATACCGTATTTTTCAAATTGGTCTCTGTAATCGTTATTAAACTCATATCTATGACGATGACGCTCATGAATTAATTCTTCATCATAAGCCTCGCTCATTTTAGAATTCTCTCTGATTTTGCAAGGGTAAGCACCCAAACGCATAGTACCGCCTTTTGGAATATTACCTTGTTGGTCAGGCATAAGGTCGATTACATTGTTGTTGCCGTCTGGTGTAAACTCGCTTGAAGATGCATCAGAAAGATTAAGTACATGACGAGCAAATTCAATAACGGCAGTTTGCATACCAAGACAAATACCAAAATAAGGAATATTTTTTGTTCTGGCATATCTTGCAGTTGCAATTTTACCCTCGACACCTCTGTCGCCAAAACCGCCAGGAACTAAAATACCGTCATACTTAGATAAGTATTTATCAGCGGTTTCATCAGTAATTTTTTCAGCGTCAACCCAACCGATTTTTACAGTTGCATTGTTTTCGTAGCCTGCATGACGAAGCGCTTCAGCAACAGAAAGGTAAGCATCGTGAAGCTTAACATATTTACCAACAATAGCAATATTAACAACTTCTTGTGCCTGGTCAATTCTATCAAGCATTTCCATCCATTCGCTCATATCAGGCTCAGCCGCATCAATATTAAGCTCACGGCAAACGATATCAGATAAATGGCTTTCCTCAAGCATAATAGGTGCTTGATAAAGAACAGGAACGGTAATGTTTTGAATAACACAGTCAGGTTTTACATTACAGAACATAGAAATTTTCTGACGAATATTATCAGGCAATGGCATATCACATCTTGCAATGATAATGTCAGGCATAATACCAAGCGACTGTAACTCTTTAACTGAGTGTTGTGTAGGCTTTGACTTTAACTCATCAGAACCTGGAATAAACGGAACAAGAGTAACATGCATAAACAAGCAGTTTTCTGTTCCAACCTCTAATGATACTTGACGAATTGCCTCCAAAAATGGTTGCGACTCAATATCACCAGTAGTACCGCCGATTTCGGTAATAACAACATCAGCGTCAGTTTCTTTACCAACTGTATAAATAAATGATTTAATTTCGTTTGTAATATGAGGAATAACCTGAACAGTTTTACCTAAATATTCGCCCTCACGCTCTTTGTTAAGCACATTCCAATAAACCTTACCTGTAGTAAGATTTGAGAATTTGTTCAAGTTTTCATCAATAAATCTTTCGTAGTGACCAAGGTCCAAGTCAGTTTCAGCACCGTCTTCTGTAACATAAACTTCACCGTGCTCAAAAGGATTCATAGTGCCAGGGTCAACATTTATATATGGGTCAAGCTTTTGCGCAGCAACTTTAATTCCCCTTGCTTTTAAAAGTCTACCAAGCGAAGCCGCCGTAATTCCTTTACCAAGACCTGAAACAACGCCGCCTGTTACAAAAATATATTTTGCCATTTTTAATACCTTTCCTTTCACTTTCTCACAATTATAATTATTATACTATAAAACTACAAACTATTCAACCGTTTATTGCAAAATTTATTAATATTTTTTTGCAAAAAAATGCTTGACTTTTTAAAACGCATATTTTATAATTTAAGCAAATTATGCTTTTTATGGCTTTAATTCTTATTGCAATTGCTATAAGGTTTATTGTAATTTCATATAAAAAGCCGATAAAGGAAAATGCCAAAGTTATTGATAAATATCAAAGCCATGGCACTCGTTATGATTTTGAAACTCGAAAAGGTTTTAAAACCGTATTTTATAATACTGTTTGCTTTGATGTAAACGGCAAAGTTAAAAAGTTTAATGTTAGCCCTTTGGCTTATGATTATTTGCAAAAGGGTATGCAAGGCGAACTGAAATATATTGATAATAAATATATAGATTTTGATGAAAAAGGTGAGTATTATGAAAAATAAAGTTTTTGTTAGTAATGAGGAAAAGCAATTTCAAAAGGAAATGTCTTTGAAATTCGAATACAATCCAACAGCTGAAAACGGAGTATTAAACATTCATTCTGACCTTTGCTTTCAAGAAATTTTCGGCTTTGGCAGTGCATTTACCGATGCTGCAGCCGTAACTTTTTCAAAAATGAGTGATGCGAACAAGCAAAAGTTTGTTGATTTAGTTTTTGACAAAGAAAACGGTCTTGGCTATAATTTTTGCCGAACAACT
>CACZIY010000137.1 GCA_902781345.1 Oscillospiraceae bacterium
TTCTTCGCCTTTAAGCCCATTAGTACCTGTACCATCATATTTTTCATGATGATAATGAGCTATTTCAGCAGCTAATGAAAGCAAAGGTTCATCACTAAATGCCGAAAGAATAAGATAGCCAAAATTAGCGTGATTGCTGACTATTAACTGCTCTTCCTCGGTAAGTCTGCCGTTTTTATTAATAATGCTTTTCGGAATAGCTATTTTGCCGAGATCGTGTAGTTTAGCAGCCAAACCTATTCTTTTTGCCCTTTTTTCATCAAATCCAATTGCAAGGCTTAATTTTTCTGCATACTCTTGAATATGAAGAAGGTGTTCAGGCGAATAACCGTTATCAACCTCGGTATTCTCTGCTAATTCGGTAAAAATTACATCAATACCTATTTTGCCATGTTTATCATAAGTTTTCTTAAAAGCAATTGCAAGCGCACAATAAAACGCCTCAATCATACTTTCAAAAAACATATCTAAACCATCATCAATATTTTCAAAATGCATAATTGCATAAATACCGGATTCTTTTTTCAAAATATAATCAAAATAATAACTTGAAAAAATACAGTTTTTATCTTTTAAAACACAATTTTTCTCAATTATTTCATAATTGCAGTTTGAAATATTATTATTTATAATTTCTTTATAACCTTTTTTGCCTTTAATTCCTATGCTATAATGCAAATCATTATTTTTTTCATTATAATCCAAAAGCAAAGCTTTAATTTGCTCAACAGCAACATTAAAAAACTCTTTTTCATCATCGCAAGCAAACATATTTTTAATAGCATACGATATGTTTTTTACAGAGTTGCCGTAACGATTTGTTTGCTCTCTAATTTCAGAATTAGCCTTTTTATATTTATAATTATTAATATGAATATATTCCATAACACAGCAAACAACGCCGGTTGGAATTGCAATTAAATGCACATAAATATTATCAATCCTTGCAATCAAGAATATGCCTGCTAACAAACTCATAATAGCATAATATGTAACTATAACAAACACAGGTACCGCATAAATTGTTCGCTTTAACAAGTATTTTACAGATGCATTTGCAACATAACAAGTAAATGCAAAACACACCAACGAAATCAATACAGAAGAGATTTTAAAAAGAATCGGATTAAATGATGCTAAAACTACAATAGTTGAAATTCCTGCCGCTATTAAAGAAGCACATACATACTTTTTACGACTTGAAAACCAACTAACCGCAGATAAACTACTCCAAACAAGTGTGAGATGAACAATAATAGTTTGAATATTAAGCCAAATAGGCGCATTTAGAATATACGAAGTTTTTGAAAAACTATACAACGCCATTGCAAGTCCTAAATAAGTTGCCAAAAATGCAACTACAAAAGAAAATACTTTTTCCTTTAGCCTATATGCCATAAACAAACATATTATTAGAGAAATAATTCCTAACAAAGCAACTATACAGCCTAATACAAATCCAAATGTAAAATCAAATTTTGGATTTGCATTATTAGAAAAAGAGGCTTCAAATTTAACAGAAAGAGGTAGTTTCATAAACACTTCAACTGTCTGCTCTCGTTCTGATGAATTTAAAACAATTGCATTATAGCTATTTCCTGTAAACTCTGCTGTTTCAAATTGGTTATTATAAACCTCTCGTCCGTTTAGTTTTATCTTTATAGGAGAATGGTCACAAAGCAAAACAAGAGTCTTCTTTTTTCCTGAAGGCTCAAAAGTTTTAGTTAAATAAATATTAGACTTTTTAACTGCATTTTCGGTGATAATAGGCGTTTGTGAATTATATACCCTTAATTCTGTTTCCGGTGTTTCACCGGCTTTATCTGTATAAAGATAATTCCAACCCGTAACAGAATTTTCTTTAGAATTTTGTGAAACAACATAACTTGCTACGAAATAAACCGCTAAAGTTACTAAAAATATAATCAATGAAATACCAACAAATGTAACAATTCCGCCTTTGTTATCTTTTATTTTTTTAAAATATTCAACTATTTTCTTGAACATATTTTTTGTCTTTTAACCTTTCCAAAAAAATTAAAGTGAAGAATATTTTTTAAGTAATTTTTTTACATCTTCTTTTGTAACACGGCACTCTTCCTCTTTTTCAAGAAGGTCTGAAACACTTTCAAATGCTTCTTTTATGCCGCTAATATGCTTACAAATCTCTCGCAAAGCTTCTTTTAATCTTTCGTTTTCATTTTCTAATTGTTTTACTGTTTTTTCCATAAAATGCTCCTTAACCCTTTTTAAGTGAAGAAATAATAGGTTTTTTATTCTTAATTTTAACTGTAATCTGGGTTTTGCCAAGCTTTGTGCTTTTTTTCATCTCATTAAAGAATAAGGTTTTTATAACAACCTTGTCGCCGCTGACATCAGCAGCATCAATACGATAATAAACATTGCTACCATACTCAGGAAGCCACATTTCAAAACGCTTATTGCCCTTGTTATAAAGAGATGATTTTTTAAGGTCAACTTTCATTTTGCCAAAGTGCTTTTTTAGTTCATCTTGAAGCTTTTTATTAGTTGCTTCTTTATAAACAGCACCCGAATTTGATATTTTATAAAGGTCTTTATAAAAAAGATGTGCAAAAGCATATTGTGTTAAAGCGTCAACTGAAATTTTTTGAGCTTTTTTAAAGCTATTTGTTCCGATTAAAAACGCTAA
>CACZIY010000138.1 GCA_902781345.1 Oscillospiraceae bacterium
AATATGTCGCCGATGATGCGACAGTATATTGATATAAAGAAACAGCATTTAGACAGCATTTTGTTTTTCCGCTTAGGCGATTTTTACGAAATGTTTTATAACGATGCGAGAGTAGCAAGTGAAGAACTTGACCTTGTTTTAACCAAGCGTGCAAACGGTGAAGAGGAAAAAGCCGATATGTGCGGAATTCCTTTTCATTCAAGCGAAGGTTATATAGCACGACTTGTTAAAAAAGGCTATCGTGTCGCTATTTGCGAGCAAACAGAGGACCCGTCAAAAACCAAAAAGCTTGTTAAAAGAGATGTTATAAGAATAATCACCCCAGGTACTGTTACTGAGGAAAGTATGCTTGAATCTGGTATTAATAACTATCTTTCATGCATTGTTTTATTGGAAAATACAGCAGGTCTTTGTTTTGCTGATGTTTCAACGGGTAAATTGCATTTAACTGAGATTACTTCAAAGCAAATTGAAAGCGAAATTATTAACGAGGTTACAAGATTTTCGCCAAAAGAAGTGCTTTTTAATGAAGAGTCTGCAAAGTTAAACTCACTTTATGATTTAGTTACTAAATCAATGCAATGCAGAATTGATACTATTGATGATGAGTTAAAGGGCATTTCATGTGCTGAAGAGGTTTTAAAGCATTTTAATGCCGAAAGTTTTTCTGAACTTGGTATTGATGAAAATTCACCTGCAAAGCAAGCACTTTGTGCTACTATGGGCTTTTTGTTCAGAACACAAAAGAATGATGTTGAGGCGATTAACTATATTGATTTTTATAGTGAAAATAAATATATGCGTCTTGACCTTTCAACAAGAACTAATCTTGAGCTTACAAGAACTATGCGTTCTAATGACAAAAAAGGGTCGCTTTTGTGGGTGCTTGACAATACTAAAACACCAATGGGTAAAAGGCTTATTCGCAATTGGATTGAGTTGCCTTTGCTTTCGCCTGCCGAAATTTCAAGACGACAAAATGCAGTTGGCGAGCTTTTATCTAAACACGAAATCAGAGAAGAGTTAAACGAGGCTTTAAAAGGTGTTAAGGACTTAGAGCGTCTTATGACAAGGGTGCTTTATGGCACTGCTAACGCAAAAGAGTTAAAAACCTTGTCGGAAACTTTGCAAAAAATGCCGAGTATTAAGTCGATTATCAACGGTATGGATTCGGCTTTGCTTCAAAATATTTATAATAATATTGATGAGCTTTATGAAGTTTGCGATTTAATTGAAAGCGCTATTGTTGAAGAACCACCGTTTTCTGTAAGAGAGGGCGGAATAATCAAAGAGGGCTTTGATGAAGAGGTTGACAGACTTCGTTCTGATATGACAGGCGGTAAAGATATTGTTACTGAGCTTGAAATGCGTGAGCAGGAGAGAACAGGCGTTAAAAAGCTTAGAATAAAATATAACCGTGTTTTCGGTTATTATATCGAAATTCCTAATTCTGCTGATTTTACTCCACCGCCTGAATATGTTCGCCGTCAGACATTAACTTCAAGCGAGCGTTATATTACTGATGAAGTTAAACAGTTAGAAAACAGAATTTTAGGCGCACAAGACAGACTTGTTGCGCTTGAATATAATTTGTTTGTGAAAATAAGAAACAAGGTTTCTGAATATACAGAAAGCGTAAAACGCACCGCTGATGCAATCGCTTGTCTTGATGCGATTTGGTCTTTAAGCGTTGTGGCTTACAAAAACTCTTATGTTTGCCCGCAAATTGCGGTTGACGGAAGCATTGATATTCGTGATGGCAGACACCCTGTTGTTGAATTACTTTCTGAAACACCGTTTGTGCCGAATGATACTGTGCTTGATACTAAAGATAATCGTTGTGCAATTATCACAGGTCCTAATATGGCGGGTAAATCTACATATATGCGTCAAACTGCTATAATTACACTTATGGCTCAAATTGGCTCTTATGTTCCTGCAAAATCAGCAAGAATTTCAATTTGTGATGCTATATTTACTCGTGTAGGTGCTTCTGATGATTTGGCAAGCGGTAAATCTACCTTTATGGTTGAAATGGCAGAGGTTGCAAATATATTAAAATACGCAACTAAAAACAGCCTTTTGATAATTGACGAAATCGGTAGAGGTACTTCAACATACGACGGTATGTCAATTGCAAGGGCGGTACTCGAATATGTTGCTGATAAGCGTAAAATCGGTGCAAAAACACTTTTTGCAACACACTATCACGAATTGACTTCGCTTGAAGAAGAATTAGATGGCGTTAAAAACTACAATATAGCCGCTAAAAAGCGTGGCGATGATATTATATTTTTAAGAAGAATTGTCAGAGGCGGTACCGATGACAGTTACGGTATCGAAGTTGCGAAATTAGCAGGCGTTCCGCAAAAGGTTGTAAATAGAGCAAAAGAGATTTTGCAAACACTTGAAGCGGGTAAAAATGTCGTTATTAAAAAAGAGTATGTCGGCGACCAGAATACATTTCAAAATACTCTGTCGGCAGGGCTTATTGAAGAATTAAAGATATTAGATGTTAATACGCTTACACCAATTGAGTGTATGCAAAAGTTAAATGAATTTAATTCCAGAGCAAAAGAATTATAA
>CACZIY010000139.1 GCA_902781345.1 Oscillospiraceae bacterium
TGTCATTCGAGCTCGGCGACCGCATTAAAAGGGGTTTTAGATGAACATATAGGAGGGAAATTATGTGCGAGCAAATAATTATTGAGCAATGTTCGCCGACATTAGCGGGAATAAAAACGGCGAATTTGTTTTCTTGCGATTGTAAAAACAAGCAAAATTTGCTAAACGAAATCAGAGCATTTAACAAAAAATTTTCGCAAAAAGGCTTGTTGATGATGCCGATAAGATTTTTTAACGACAAGGCTTTGATATATTTGTATCGCCCTGAAAAGCTTAAAGAAGATTTGAACGATAAATGTGCTTTGAATTTGCTGAAAGAGTGCGGTTATGATAACGCTGACCCAAACAAGTGCATTTGCGAGTTGATTAACCGCTTTAAAAATTATCAGCAATTTCCGCACGAAATAGGGCTTTTTCTCGGCTATCCGCCCGAAGATGTTAAGGGCTTTATCGAAAACGGTGCAAAATGCGCTAAATGCGTAGGTTGCTGGAAGGTTTACGGTGATGAAGAAAAAGCGCAAAAATGTTTTGAAAACTACAAAAAATGCACAAGAATTTATAAAAAACTTTATTCAAAAGGCAAGCCGATTGAAAGGCTTGCAGTAGCAGTTTGATAAAAAAGAAAGGTGATTTTATGAAAATAGCAGTGGTATATTACAGCTCAACAGGCAACACGAAGGCAATGGCAGAAGCGGTTGAGGAAGGCGCAAAAAACGCAGGCGCAAAGGTTGATTTATTTACAGCAATCGAATTTGACGCTTCAAAAGTAGAAAAATACGACGCAATCGCTTTTGGTTGTTCGGCAATGGGCGACGAAGTTTTAGAAGAACTTGAATTTGAGCCTATGTTCAAAGAGTGTGAAAAAAATTTAAATGGTAAAAAGGTTGTGCTTTTCGGCTCTTACGGCTGGGGCGACGGTGAATGGATGCGAAATTGGGAAGAACGCTGTTTGAATTGCGGTGTAAAATTCGCTTGCGATTATGTTATTTGCAACGAGTATCCCGATGATGATGCATTGCAAAAATGCAAAATCCAAGGCGAAGCATTAACAAAATAATAGAAATCCACCCGATATTTCGGGTGGATTTTTAGTTTTAAATATAATACAAATCGTCGTTTTGATAAAGCTCAAACGGTGTTTTTTGATAAACATAATAATTAAGCCAGTTTGAAAACAGCAAATTTGCGTGTCCTCGCCAGCGTGCTTTCGGTCTTTTTTCAACATCGTCATCAGGAAAATAATTTATCGGCAAATCAGGGTCTAAACCTTTTTTAACATCACGAAAATACTCGGTTCTTAGCCTTCCTGCGCTATATTCAGGATGACCGTTTACAAAAACACGGCGATTTTCTTTATCAACAACCAAATATGCGCCAGCAAAAGGCGACGAAGCTAAAATTTCAAGCTCTTTATGCTTTAAAATCTCCTCGTTGCGAATACCTGTGTAGCGGGAATGTGGAGCATAAAATTCATCATCAAAACCTCTTGTCAATTCTTCGGATTTGTTGCGTATTTTGTGCTTATAAACGCCGAAAAGCTTTTTAGAAAACTTGTATTTCGGTATACCGTAGTGGTAGTACAAGCCCGCTTGTGAAGCCCAGCAAACATACATTGTTGAGGTAACATTTGTTTTTGCCCAATCGATTATTTCGGTTAATTCCTGCCAATAATCAACCTGCTCGAATTCTAAATTTTCAACAGGTGCGCCTGTGATAATAAGCCCGTCAAAATAGTCGTCCTTTATCTGCGAAAAGGATTTATAATAGCTTTGCAAGTAGTCCTTTGAAACGAGTTTATATTTGTGCGAGTCGAGTTTAATAAAAGTAACCTTTGTTTGCAAGGGCGAGTTTGAAAGCAGCCTTAAAAACTCTAATTCGGTCGACTCTTTATCGGGCATTATGTTAATAATCGCAATTTTTAATTCTCTTATATCCTGATGCTCCGCCTGCTCCTTTTGCATAATAAAAATATTTTCTTTACGCAATTTTTCGGCAACAGGCATTGTATCGTTAATTCTAATCGGCATTATTTTCACCACTTTCTTTTATGCCGAGATATTTTTTAATCTCCTTTATATAAAGACCTGCCATTTTGCTCGGCACAGTATTTTTTCTTGTAATATAGCCTATTTCCATTTTGTCATCACTTATTTGCGAGAAAGGAACAGCAACAAAATCAGAGCCGTTCAACTCCTCGCAAATTATTCCCGAGCAAAGCGTGTAACCGTTTAGCCCAATCATTAAATTAAGCATTGTTGCACGGTCGTTTGCCTTGATTGTTCGAGGGTATTCGGCGGTTGATAAAATCTCCTCCGCCAAATAAAACGAAGATGTATCGCCCTGCTCAAACGAAAGGCAAGGGTAATCTGCCAACTGCTCAAAGGTTATTGATTTTTCGTGTGCTAACGGGTGCGATTTCCATAGGTAAACGAAAGCGTCGCAGTCAATTAATTTATGAAATTCCAAATCGGCGGTTTTTAAAAGCTTTGTAATCGCATTGCGGTTAAAATTGTTCAAATACAACACGCC
>CACZIY010000140.1 GCA_902781345.1 Oscillospiraceae bacterium
GAGAATGAACTAATGATCCTCGTTTTTGCTAGTGAATTTGCAATGTGCTTTATTTCCATTGTTTTAGGAATACTACCACTATACGGTGTGCTAAGTATATGCGGTTTTTTATTTGCTATTTATAAGGACAAACGACATGGAAATATCACAAAGAGGAATTAATTTAATTAAGAGGCATGAGGGAGCTATATTACATAGTTATCTTTGTCCTGCAAATAAGCTCACAGTTGGCTACGGACACCGAAAAAATGTCAAAAAAGGCATGATTATCACCGAAGAAGAAGCAGAAAATTTATTGAAAAAAGATTTGAAAAAAATTGAAGATAAATTAAATTATTGTTTAGAGCACGATAATATAAATCTAAATCAGAATCAATTTGACGCTTGCATCAGTTTTATTTTCAATCTTGGTTTTTCCGCTTTTATTTTTTCTACCCTATACGAAAAACTTAAAGCAGGTGACTACGCAGGAGCATCAGCAGAATTTCCAAAATGGGTATACATTACCAAAACCGATCCTGAAACAGGGGAGCGCTTTAAAGTAAAATTAAAAGGCTTGGAACAACGCAGAAAATCAGAGCAGGAGCTTTTCAATTTGTAAATGAAATTACAAAAGGAAATTGAAAAGCATGTTTTAATGCTAAAAACCGACAACACGCAAGATCTATGTGATTTGTGCTTAATGCTGATTAAGTTAAACAAATTAAGATCAGTGATTATCGGACTTGACAAAATGAAAATTAAGAGCGCATTAAGGGAATGTGATCGCCTGAATAGGCAGGATTTAAAGCCGTTAATTGAATTACTGCAGGCGGTTACAGTTTTAGAGAATTGCTAATAATGATTTTAATCTCACTTTTCATAGTGAGATTTTTTTTATATATAATATAAATATAGGAATTTCAAAACATAATGCGTAAATATGTTTACTTTATCGGTCAAAAATTAAAATAGGAGAATAATTATGGCAAAACCATTTAGAAATGACGGAAAACCTCGCATAAATGACGGATTGAAAGTTCTGTTAGATAATTTGGATAAAATTAAAGAGCTTGCCTCGCTTAATTTATCTATTGCAAAAATATGCGCTTGTTTAGGTATTTCACTTAGAGCGTATTATTATCATTTAGACGAGCACCCTGAAATTCAGCAAGCAGTTGAAGATGGCAGGGCATTAGGCGTTAAAAGGGTTGCAGAATCTTTAATTAAGACAGCTCAAAAAGGTAATGTAACAGCCCAGATTTTTTACCTCAAAAACGCTGACCCTGAAAATTGGAACAAAGAAAGCACCACAGTTAATACTAACGTTAATATTCAAAGCGTTGAAGATTTATCAGATTCTGATTTAGACAAAGCTATTAAAGCTCTTGAAAAGAAAGAAAGTGAAGAAAAATAATTTTACGCTTGAAGAATTAAGACAAGAAAAAATAAGACGTTTGAAACGTGAGCAGTTAAGGCGATATGCTCAAAAGTCTTTAAAAGATTTTATTTTATATCTTGATGATTCTTATCTTATGGGGTGGGTACATGAGGAAATATGTGACACACTCGATCAGTTCTATGAAGATGTAAAAAATAAAAAATCACCACGTCTTATAATCTGTATGCCTCCTCGTTCTGGAAAGTCGCAGATTATAAGCCGTAATTTTCCTGCATATCTTTTTGGGCGTGATCCAAATCTAAACATCATCACGGCATCTTATTCAGGCGATCTTTCAAGTCGTTTCAATCTTGATGTACAACGCATTATAGATAGTGATGAGTATAGAAGTATTTTTCCTAATACACTATTAGGTGGTAAAGCATATCCACAATATAAAAAAACAGATTCACTATTTGAAATAGTAAATTATAAAGGCTCATACAGATCCGCAGGTGTTGGCGGTGGTTTAACGGGTATGGGTTGCGACATCTTAATTATTGACGATCCATTGAAAGATAGAGCTGAGGCGAATAGTCCGACAATTAGAAATAAATTAATGGATTGGTACAAGTCAACTGCATATACCCGACTTAGTGATGGTGGCGGTGTAATTATTCTGCAAACCCGTTGGCATACCTCAGACTTAGCAGGACAGCTAATTCAAGCTATGCATAATGATGAAGACGCTGACAAATTTAAAGTTATTGAGTATCAGGCTATTGCAGAACGTGACGAACCTCACAGAAAGAAAGGTGAAGCCTTGCACCCTGAACGTTTTTCACTTGCTAAGTTGTTGGCAATTAAAAATACTATCGGTGCTTACGAGTGGAGTTCTTTATATCAACAGCATCCAGTTCCTAAAGAGGGCGCATTATTCAAACTCGATAATTTTAAACGCTATAACGAAAAATCAAAACCAGTTCAATTTGATTTAATGGTTGGTTCATGGGATATGACCTTCAAAGACAATAAGACAAATGATTTTGTTGTAGGTCAAATCTGGGGTAGAAAGGGTGCCGATTTTTATTTGCTTGATGAATTTAGAGGACAATGGGATTTTGT
>CACZIY010000141.1 GCA_902781345.1 Oscillospiraceae bacterium
GTTAAGACTTATGGCGACCAATGTCCAAATGCTAAAGGTATAATTCATCTTGGTGCAACATCTTGTTATGTTGGCGATAATACTGACATTATCATTATGAAAAAAGGTCTTGAGCTTATTCGTTCAAAGGTTTTAACCGCTATTAAATTATTATCGGATTTTGCTGTAAAGTATAAAGACACTCCAACTCTTGCTTTTACACATTTTCAGCCTGCTCAACCTACAACAGTAGGTAAGCGTGCAACTCTTTGGATTCAGGATTTAACCTTTGACCTTGATGAAATTGATTTTGTAATTTCTCGCTTAAAAT
This sequence comes from Oscillospiraceae bacterium, assembly GCA_902781345.1. Lineage (GTDB taxonomy): Bacteria > Bacillota > Clostridia > Oscillospirales > Acutalibacteraceae > RUG11462. The sequence goes on from CACZIY010000141.1 coordinate 311, forward strand.
TGCTTGGCTCAAAGGGTACAACAGGTACTCAGGCTTCATTTAAAGAGCTGTTTGACGGTGATATTGAAAAAATTAACGCAGTTGATAAAAAAATCGCTGAAAAAATGGGCTTTGCTGAAACATACGCTGTTTCAGGACAAACCTATTCAAGAAAAGTTGATACAAGAGTTTTAAACTGCCTTTCAGCAGTTGCTCAATCAGCTCATAAATTCTCAAATGACATTCGTCTTTTACAACATTTGAAAGAGGTTGAGGAACCATTTGAAAAAGGTCAAATCGGCTCATCGGCAATGGCTTACAAACGCAACCCGATGAGAAGTGAAAGAATCGCATCGCTCTCTCGTTATGTTATGTGCGATGCGCTCAACCCTGCTATTACAGCTGCTACTCAATGGTTTGAGAGAACTCTTGACGACTCGGCAAATAAGAGAATTTCGGTTGCTGAGGGCTTTTTAGCAGTTGACGCTATTTTAAATCTCGTTATTAATGTTTCAAATGGTCTTGTAGTTTATGAAAAAGTAATTAATTCTCGACTTATGTCAGAGCTTCCGTTTATGGCTACTGAAAACATACTTATGGACGCTGTAAAGCTCGGTGGCGATAGACAAGAACTTCACGAAGCAATTCGTGTTCACTCTATGGCTGCTGCAAAAGTTGTTAAAGAAGAGGGTAAGGCAAACGATTTGCTCGAAAGAATTGCAAGTGATGAAAGATTTGGTATGTCGCTCGAGCAATTGCAAAGCGTTATGAACCCTAAAAACTTTATCGGTATGGCTGATAAACAGGTTGAAAGCTTTATCGAAACTGTTGTTGAGCCAATTCTTAAAAATAATGAAATTAGCGGCGAAATGCCTGAAATTAATGTATAATCGGGAGGAGAACAAATGGCACAGGAATTGATTATTGTACTTGATTTCGGCGGTCAGTATAATCAGTTAATCGCTCGCAGAGTGCGTGATTTTAATGTTTATTGCGAGATTTTGCCTTATACTGTTTCGATTGAAAAGATTAAAGAATTAAACCCAAAGGGTATTATTTTTACAGGCGGACCAAACAGCGTTTATGATGAAACAAGTCCGCACTATTCAAAAGAAATTTTTGAACTCGGTATTCCGATTTTGGGTATATGCTACGGATGTCAGTTTATGGCATATGCACTCGGCGGAAATGTTGCTACTGCAAGCAAGGCTACCGCCAGAGAATACGGTAAAACTAAAACATATTATGATGAAAACAGTATTTTGTTTAAGAATTTGCCAAGCGTTGGAACTTCTTGGATGAGCCATAGTGATTATATTGATAAAACACCAAATGGATTTGAAATTACAGCACATACAGACAATTGTCCTGTTGCTGCAATGCAAAATACTGATAAAAAATTCTATGGCGTTCAGTTTCACCCTGAAGTAAACCATACCGAAAACGGTAAAGATATGCTTTACAAATTTTTGTATGATGTTTGCGAGTGCAACGGTGAATGGAAACTGGAAAGTTTTATCGAAAAAACTGTTGCTGAAATAAAAGCGCAAGTAGGCTCTGACGGCATTGTTCTGGGCCTTTCAGGCGGCGTTGACTCATCTGTTGCGGCTGCGCTTATTTCAAAAGCGGTTGGTAAACAGTTGACCTGTGTTTTTGTTGACCAAGGCTTAATGCGTAAAGACGAAGGCGACTTTGTTGAGCAAACTTTTACAAAACTTTTTGATATGAATTTTGTAAGGGTTAATTGCCAGCAAACTTTTTATGAAAAGTTAAAAGGTTATACCGACCCTGAAGATAAACGCCATATTATCGGTACTGAATTTTATAAGGTATTTTCTGATAAAATTAAGGAAAGTTATGGCGACGGATTTTTTGCACAAGGCACTATTTATCCTGATAGAATTGAAAGCGGAAAAGGCGATGCTGCAAAGATAAAAACGCACCACAATCAAGTAAAAATTACTGATGAGGTGCAGTTTAAAGGCGTTATTGAACCGCTTAAAGATTTGTTTAAAGATGAGGTTAGAAAAGTCGGCGAAATGCTCGGACTTCCTCATGAATTGGTATGGCGTCAGCCGTTCCCAGGTCCAGGCTTGGGTGTTAGAATAATCGGCGAAATAACCGAAGAAAAAATCAAAATCTTGCAAGAAGCAGACGCTATTTTGCGTGATGAGATGGA
>CACZIY010000142.1 GCA_902781345.1 Oscillospiraceae bacterium
TCATCAGTAGTTAAACAATTTATTTTAGAACACGCATTTTTTGCGCTGATTAAAAGCTCATTAGTTGTCATTTTGTTTCTCCTTTTTGGCTAAGAAAATGCTACCGATTTGCTTGCCGTCAGCCAATTCATATAAAAGCTTTGGCTTTCTGCCGTTAGCAATAATCATATCGCAACCCGCCGCAGTAGCAATTTTAGCAGCAGCAATTTTCTTTTGCATACCGCCTGTACCTAAAGCAGTACCTTTTGTACCGGCAATTGCCTCAATTTCAGGTGTTATTTCTTCAATAACCTTAATCTGCTTTGCGTTTTTATCTTTTCTTGGGTCGGCAGTATAAAGTCCCTCAATATCAGACAAAATAACAAGTAAATCAGCTTTAAGACTTGTTGCAGCAATTGCAGCTAAAGTATCATTGTCGCCGATAACAATTTCATCAGTACCTATTGTATCATTTTCGTTAATAATAGGAATTACCGATAATTCAAGCAATTTATTAACTGTATTTGTAAAATTGTTATATCTTTCTTCATTATTCAAATCGTCGCCTGTAATTAAAAGCTGAGCAACTGTATGAGAATACTCGCTGAAAAGCTTATCATAAACATACATAAGTTCGCATTGACCGATTGCAGCCGCCGCTTGCTTAGTAGGAATATCATCAGGCTTTTTATTTAAATTCAATTTGCCAACACCCATTCCGATAGCGCCCGAGGAAACCATAATAATTTCATTTCCTGCATTTTTAAGGTCGCTGATAATACGGCAAATTTCAGTAACATTGCGAATGTTTAATCTGCCAGTTGAATGAGCAAGGGTAGAAGTACCAAGTTTTATAACAATTCTTTTGTTTTTAAGTTTCATTTTAAAAGAGTCCTTTTTTAAAGTATTATCTAATATAATATCACATATTTAAAGATTTTTCAACAATGAAAAAGCCGAATTTTAATAAATTCGGCTTAAAAATATTATTTTGATAAGGCTTTTATCATCTCTTCGCTGACAGCGTTGCGGTTTTCATCAGTAATTTTAGCAAAACCTCTGTAAGACCAAGCAGAATGTCCTATACCGTTTTCATTGAAAATATCGACAATATCATTAATCCAACGAATTGTGCTTTTAAGGTCAGCATTTTCGATTACACCGAATTCACCGCAGTAAACTTTGCAGTTATGCTCATTTTTAAAATCAATAGCCGATTGAAGAAATGTTTTTAACTGCTCTTTGCCAACTGTTTCAAAGTTTTCTAACATCCAAGGGTCGTTATCTAAAAAGAATTTTTTATGCTCTTTAACATTTAATGGATAAGTTACTGAGCAAGGGTAAGCCACCATATTCTCGTTCCAGCTGGCCCTTTGATGAGTAAACAAAAACGGTGCATAACAATGGAAATTGTAAATAATATTAGGGTCATCAATGAATTTTAAATATTTCAATTCATCAGGATTGTTCCAATGATTTGAGCCAACAAGTATTTTTCTGTTTGGCGAAATTTCCTCAATCGCTTTTACCGCTTTTGGCCAAAGCTCGTTCCAAGGGTCGCTGGTTTCTTGCACTAATTCATTCAAAAGTTCAAAGTATAAATTATCGCCCTCGTTAATATATCTTTTAGCAAACATTTGCCAAATTGAGATAAAGATTTGCTGCTGTTTTTCATCATAAAAAAGACTGTTTTTCTCTTTATCGTAAGTGTCATCGAAAAAATAGCCCGGTGTTCTGTGCAAATCAAGTATAACATTTAAACCATACTTTTTAGCGGTTTGAATTGCAAAATCAGCATACTTTAAACCTTTTTCAATAAATTCGCCTGTTTTTTCATCATAAAAAACGGGGTAGTCAATAGGCAAACGAATGTGGTCAAATCCCCATTTAGCTACTTGTTCGAAATCACTTTCAACAATAAAATTGCTGAAATGTTCGTCTGATAACTCACCGTATTGAGAAATCCAATGTCCAAAATTAAGACCTCTCATATAACCCGATAATCCCATAAAAATAACTCCTTTAATAACATTTTTAATTAATATTATCATACTTTTAAAAAAAAGTCAATTTAATAAAGATAATATTACTAAATATGTCAGAAAAATATTGACAAAATACTATATATAGTATAAAATTAATATGTATATGTATATCAAAAAGGAGAAATTTTTAAGGTTATGGCTAAAAAGGCTTCTTACGGAAATGAAAGTATTTCATCATTAAAAGGTGCCGATAGAGTAAGGCTTCGTCCTGCGGTAATTTTCGGTTCTGACGGTATTGAGGGTTGCGAACATTCAACCTTTGAAATTATTACCAATTCCATTGATGAGGCAAGAGAGGGCTACGGTAAAAAAATTATAATTACTAAGTATCTTGATAACTCTATCGAGGTGCAGGATTTTGGTCGTGGCTGTCCTGTTGACTACAACCCTAATGAAGATAGATATAACTGGGAATTGCTTTATTGCGA
>CACZIY010000143.1 GCA_902781345.1 Oscillospiraceae bacterium
ATATTAAGGTATTTACTGAAGATAATTCGGTTTATTGTGAGAATGGCGAGTTTACCTTTAATGCAATCGACAGCAAAGGTGATGTTGTTGCAACCACAAGCAGTTACTACGGCGATTATACCTATGACGCTTGGGGTAATGATTTGTTTAATACAAACACCACTAACCCAATCGGTTACAGAGGTTATTACTACGATTCAGAAACGGGATTATATTACCTCAAAGCCCGTTACTACGACTCGTCGACTGCCCAATTCACCCAAGAAGATACAGTCCAAGATGATAATCTACAATATAATTTGTATGGTTATTGTTCGGGCAATCCTGTGTTGTATGTTGATACAAGCGGGCATGATGCTATATTTTTAAATAATAGAAATGGCGCTAAAATGTTTGGACATTCAGCATTATTAATTAGATACAAGAAAAAGTGGTATTACTTTTCTTTAGGCGGAAAAGTAGGCTATGACTTATTAAAGCTTGGCAAAATGAAAAACCTATCAATTAAAAGCATTAATAATAGTATTAAAAAACTTAAGAATAAAAAATACGGAGGTTTATATACAGAAAAATATTATGTTAAAGGAGATTTCAGTAAGAGTTATAAATTTGCGAAAAAAATAAAAAACAAAAAAGATTATAATGTTAAAACAAATAATTGTTTGCAAGCTGCTTGTAAAGTTATTTTAAAAGGAAAATTTAAAGGAAAATACTCTAATAGAATTAAAGAAGCCTTTAAATGTGCTGAATTATCATTAACGCCTAATCAAGCAAGTATAGGCTTAAGTTTTTTCTTTAATACTTATAAGAATTATTATTCGTCAAATTGGTTTGAAAAATTATTCATGCCAGACCCATATTCACAATTCTAAAAAGAAAATTAGGTAGGATACTATGAAATATTATAGAATAATAAGTACAGTTTTAGCAGTTATTTTATTTTTTTCTACAACAGGAAGTTTTATCTATTATTTATTGAATTTAGCATATAGTACTGCTGAATATACAAAAGTACCCCAAACTATGTATAGTGTTAATAATGTTGAAACAGATAAACAAGGCAATTTTTATGTGGGCGACAATTTCACAAACAGCATACAGGTTTTTGATAGTAAAGGTAATTATAAATATTCAATAATGATGTCCCAAAGTTTTAATTTTAGGATTAATAAGAATAATGAATTGATGATTATGCAATTTTCAAATTTTGATAAAGAATTTTTTGTTGAATACTGCAATTGTAGTAAAATCGCTCCCGATATAATTTTTACTAAGGACACTGCATTTAGTTATAATCTGGGCAATGAAGTTAGTGATTATGAAAAACAAAAAGATGAATTTTTAAATAATAAAGATAATAGAAAAATTGAATACAAGAGAAGAATTAACGGCGTTGTTGTAAATAATATTTCTATAGTTGGAGAATATTTTCCAATTCCATATCAAATTTTATTGTTATTCTTTATTTTTGTATTATTCACCAAAATCATAGTGCGAATCATTTTTAAAGTAAGAAAAAAGTATAAAAAGTTTAAATAAATAATTTGATTAGGTGATAAAATGATAAAAATTAATAGAAAAGCCCAATTTATTAACTACTTTGCTAAATACAAAATAATTATTGATGGGATACATATAAGAGATATTTGTTCAGGAACTGCGGTTAAGTTTGATATTGATGAAGGCTATCATAAGATTTATATTAAGTGTGATTGGTGTAGAAGCAATGAAATAGAATTTTTATATAACAAAAATGTAGAAATTGAGTTTGATGTTTTAAACTCTCTAAAAGGACCGCTAATTATTTTTAGTATATTTACTGCTCTTTTTATGCCACATCATTATTTAAAACTCAAAAAGAAATAGTGCGTTAATAGTATTTTCTCTAATGTAGAAATAACTAAGCATATTTTAAGCTAAAAGAGGGCAATTTAGTTTACCCTCTTGATAACACTCACAACCGAAACGGTTTGGAACAACGGTGAAATTTCGGCTGATTTAGTCGGTGATACCGTATGGTTGAACCGAGCTCAACTTGCAGAATTGTTTGACCGCGATGTCAGCGTAATAGGGCGTCATATAAATGCAGTATTCAAGGAAAAAGAACTAACAAAAGAAAGGAATGTGCAAAATTTGCATATTCCAAATCGCTGTTGAGTAAGATAAAAGAAAACCCAAAAAATCCTGCCATCTCGGCAGGATTTTTTTGAGTTGTTGCAAAATTTGCAACAGTTTAACCCCTAAACTATTCAATAATTTTTTATCTTTTTTCTTGACAAAAAATGTTGGATATTGTATAATCAAGTTACCAATCATAGCAAGGCGAAAAGCCTTTTGTTATGGTTGGTTTCGTGCTTTTATAAAGATTTTGTACCCTAATTATGTCACCGTGGGGTAATGAGGATACAAAGGAGTTAATTAGTATTTTGGG
>CACZIY010000144.1 GCA_902781345.1 Oscillospiraceae bacterium
AAATTTTTGGTATTGAATAAAAATTAAAACAAAAAACCGCTTGAATTCAAGCGGTTTTAATTATTTTTCATTATTTATCTAAACTTTTCATTGTCGGGAAGAGTAATACATCACGGATTGCAGGTGAATTGGTCATAATCATTACCAATCTGTCAATACCGTAACCGATACCGCCTGTCGGAGGCATACCGATTGCAAGCGCATTTAAGAAGTCTTCATCAATATGGTTTGCTTCTTCATCGCCCAAAGCAATAAGTTTTTCCTGCTCTTCAAAACGCTTGCGTTGGTCGATTGGGTCGTTAAGCTCAGAATAAGCGTTGCACATTTCCCAACCGTTCATAAACAACTCAAAACGCTCAACATAATCAGGATTTTCAGGTTTACGCTTTGTAAGCGGTGAAATTTCAACAGGGTGGTCCATAATAAATGTTGGTTGAATTAAATGCTCTTCAACAAATTCTTCAAAGAACAAATTAAGAATATCACCTTTTTTATGATGTTCTTCATATTCAACATGTTTTTCATCGGCAATTTTTTTAGCCGCTTCATCATCAGCGATTTCGTTAAAATCAACGCCAGCATATTTTTTAACAGCGTCAATCATAGTAAGTCTCTCAAAAGGTTTTTCAAGGTCGATTACATGCTCGCCATAAGGCAATTGCAAAGTACCGTTTACTTCATTTGCAACATAGCGGAAAAGGTTTTCGGTTAAGTCCATCATACCGTGATAATCGGTATATGCCTGATAAAGCTCCATCAAAGTAAACTCAGGGTTATGACGGGTATCAAGACCCTCATTTCTGAATACTCTGCCTATTTCATAAACTCGCTCTAAACCGCCGACAATAAGGCGTTTTAAATAAAGCTCAAGTGAAATACGAAGCTTCAAATCTTCATCAAGCGCATTGAAATGAGTTTCAAAAGGACGAGCAGCAGCACCGCCTGCATTTGAAACGAGCATTGGTGTTTCAACTTCCATAAAATTCTCTTTATCGAGATATTTTCTGATAGCAGCGATTACCTTTGAACGCTTGATAAATGTTTCTTTAACATCGTTATTCATAATAAGGTCAACATAACGCTGACGATATCTGGTATCGGTATTTGTTAAGCCGTGAAATTTTTCAGGTAAAACCTGTAAACTCTTTGAAAGCAAAGTAACCTCGCTTGCATGAATTGAGATTTCACCGGTTTTGGTTTTGAAAACCTCACCTTTAATGCCGACAATATCTCCGACATCATATTTTTTGAAATCTTTATAAGAATCCTCGCCGATACAGTCGCGTGCTACATAAGACTGAATATTGCCCTTTAAATCAGCAATGTTGCAAAAAGATGCTTTACCCATTACCCTTTTAGACATAATTCTGCCTGCTACGCTAACGCTTTTACCCTCGTAATTCTCATAATCATCTTTAATATCAGCAGTATGGTCGCTGACATCGTATTTTGTGATTACAAAAGGGTCTTTACCAGCTTCAACTAAATTATTAAGTTTCTCACGGCGAAGTTTTAAAATCTCATTTAAATTCTGTTCGCCTTGCATATTATTTTGAGCCATTTGAATTCCTTTTCCTTATTTAAAATTTATCTTATTTTGCAGTAGGTTTTTTCTTAACAATTTTTACAATTGTAAATTCAAGTTCGCCGTCAGGTGTTTCAGCAACAACTGTTTCGCCCTCTTTGTGACCGATTAAGGCTTTGCCGATAGGCGATTCATCAGAAATTTTACCATTGATAGGGTCAGCTTCGGCAGTACCTACGATTTTGTATTCAGTTTCTTCTCCAAGTTCAACATCAAGCACTTTAACTCTTGTACCGATATTAACAATTTTTGAGCGTGATTTTGTTTCTTCTTAGCCTCATCATATTCAGAGTTTTCAGATAAGTCACCGAAAGAACGAGCAATTTTAATTTTCTCAGCAATTTCAGTACGCTTTTCAACCTTTAAATATTCAAGTTCATTTTTTAAATCTTCTAAGCCTTCTTGTGTAATTAAAATTTCTTTAGCCATTTTAATAACTCACTTTCAAATTATTTCATTATCAATTAATTATATATAAAAAAGCATTGTTTGTCAAGTAAAAACAGGCAGTTAAACCGCCTGTTTTGTAAATTTTTTAGTTTTATTTGCTATTTCTGTAATAAAGATGGGTATATTCTTTAAGGATTCTGAAGTTTTCTTCCTTCAAATCCTCTTTTTTAGCCCGCCAAGCCCAGTTGCCGCCAAGCGTTGACGGGGTGTTCATTCGAGCCTGTTCATCAAGCCCTAAAATGTCTTGCATAGTAACAATTGCGGTATCGGCAACACTTGCAAGTGCAGCGCCCATAAACGCCCAATGAAAAGGTTTATTTTCGTTATAATTTATATAGCTTTTAACATAAGATAAGTTATAGTCGTTTTGCTCCTTTACCCAACCGTTAATTGTGTTGTTGTCGTGAGTGCCTGTGTAAACAACGCAATTTTTAATGTGATTATGCGGTAGATATACATTGTCATCACCAGGGTTAAAGGCGAATTGCAACACTTTCATACCAGGATACCCCGAATCTTTTAAAAGCTTTATAACGCTATCGGTTAAAAAGCCTAAATCTTCGGCAATCAACGGCATTTCGCCCAAAGTCTGTTGTAAGGTGTTGAAAAAGTCCATACCAGGCCCTTTTCGCCACTTTCCGTTTTCGGCGGTTTTATCGCCGGCTGGAATACAGTAGTAAGAATCAAACCCTCTGAAATGGTCAATTCGCACAACATCACACATTTCAAGACTTTCACGCATACGATTAAGCCACCATGAATAACCGTCTAATTTCATATTTTTCCAATTATAAAGCGGATTGCCCCAAAGCTGACCTGTCGGCGAAAAACCATCAGGCGGACAGCCTGCCACCTCAACAGGCGAAAAGTTTTTATCAAGATAAAACTGCTTTGGATTACTCCAAACATCAGCACTGTCAAGTGCAACATAAATCGGCAAATCGCCGATAATTTTTATACCGTTTTCGTTAGCGTATTTTTTTAGTTTTCCCCATTGTTCAAAAAAGAAAAATTGCAGCATTTTATAGTAAATAACTTCATTTTTAAGCTTTTGCTTGTACTGTTCTAAAACGCTTTTTTGCCTTTTTTTAATATCAGAATCCCATTTTTCAAAAGAAATACCGCCAAATGAATCTTTAATAGCCATAAAAAGTGCAAAATCATCAAGCCACCAAGCCTTTTTTTCGCAAAAAGCATAAAACGCTGACGGCACTCTTTTCAAAAAGTTTTTATATACTAGCCCAAAAACTTCGTTTCGCTTTTCTTCTAATCTTTCGTAATCTACCATTGTATCACTGTCGGACCAGTTTATATTCTGATAATCCTCTTTTGCTAAATAGCCTTGCTCACACAAAATATCTAAATCAATAAAAAAAGGATTGCCTGCAAAGGTTGAAAAACTTTGATAAGGCGAAGCGCCAAAAGAAGTCGGACAAAGCGGCAAAATCTGCCAGTAGGTTTGCGAGCTTTCTTTTAACCTATCTACAAATTCGTATGCATATTTTCCGAGTGTGCCTATTCCGAAGTCGCTCGGCAGCGAAGAAATATGCATTAAAACTCCGCTTGCTCTCATAAAATACCCTCCATAAAAAATGTTTTTTCATAATATTATTATAATACCGCAAAATTTGTCCGATTACAAGTATTTTTTGTATATTTTTCATAATTTTTTGTTGAATTCAGACGATTTTTAGTTTTATATTGCTTTTTTTGAAAAAAATTGTTATAATAGAATAAACTAAACGAAAGGAAATAGTTTTATGAATATTTGGCATGATATTAGTGAAAGCAGAGTTACGCCTAAACAATTTACAGCAGTAATTGAGATTTCAAAGGGCGGTAAAAATAAATATGAACTTGATAAGGAAACAGGTACTTTAAGGCTTGACAGGGTTTTGTATACTTCAACTCACTACCCTGCAAACTACGGTTTTATTCCAAGAACTTATGCTGATGACAAAGACCCGCTCGATGTTTTGGTGCTTTGTCAGGAGGCTATTATTCCTATGACGCTTGTTGATTGCAAGCCGATAGGCGTTCTTGAAATGACTGACGGTACTTCTTTTGATGAAAAAATTATTGCAGTACCGATTAAGGACCCGTCATACAATTGTTATGATACAATTGCTCAGTTGCCGAAGCATATTTTTGATGAGCTTTCAAACTTCTTCGAGGTTTACAAAACACTTGAGGGTGTACCAACTGAGGTTAAAGG
>CACZIY010000145.1 GCA_902781345.1 Oscillospiraceae bacterium
GGTTGGTTTGGTGTAATTTTGCTTGTCGGTACAGGCATTATTATGACTTTGCTAACAAAGGTTTTTCAAATTTCGCATATCGGTCATTGGTTTAAACACACAATCGGTAGCGTATTTAAAAAACATGTTTCGGGCCATACAAAAGATAAAGGCTCAATTTCGCAGTTTCAGGCACTTTGTACTGCTCTTGCCGCAACAATCGGTGTAGGTAATATAGCAGGTGTTGCCGCTGCAATTTGCACAGGTGGTCCCGGTGCAGTTTTCTGGATGTGGGTAGCCGCATTCTTTGGAATGATGACTAACTATTCCGAAAATGTTTTAGGCATTTTCTTCCGTCGTAAAAATATAGACGGTGAATGGTCAGGCGGCGCAATGTACTATTTGCGTGATGGCTTAGGCGCAAAGAAAAAATGCAAAACTTTGGGTAAAGTTTTAGCAGTTGTTTTCTCTTGCTTTGCATTGCTCGCTTCTTTTGGTATAGGCAATATGGGACAGGTAAATAAAATCGTTATTAACTTTGCAGACGCATTCCCATCAGATAATCTTTCAAGCGTAAGCTTCCTTGGAACTTCACTTTATAATGTGATTTTAGGCGGCGTTTTAATGCTTATTGCTGCGCTTATAATTCTCGGCGGTATTAAAAGAATTGCAAACTTTGCTGAAAAAATCGTGCCATTTATGGTAGTTTTATTTATAATCGGTTCGATAATCATTATTTGTGTAAATTATCAGCATATCGGTTCGGCTTTTGGTGCAATTTTCCATGATGCTTTTAATCCTACTTGGAAAACTGTAACAGGCGGCGCAGGCGGTTTCGTTTTATCGGTTGTTATAAAACAAGGCTTTAAAAGAGGCGTTTTCTCAAATGAGGCAGGTCTTGGCTCATCGGTTATGGTACACTCAAACTCAAATGTTAAAGAGCCTGTAAGACAAGGTATGTGGGGCATTTTTGAAGTATTTGCCGATACAATGGTAGTTTGCACTATGACCGCTTTGGTAATTTTAACTTCTGGTGTAATCGACCTAAACACAGGCGCTTTAGCAGAAGGCACCTCGGGCGATGCAACACTTGTTGCAAAGGCTTTTGATAAGGTGTTTACATTCGGTGGAATCGGCTTTGGCAGCAAATTCATTGCGCTTGCAATTTTGCTTTTCGCATTCACAACTGTACTGGGCTGGTCGCATTACGGCACAAAAGCGTGGGAGTATTTGTTCGGCACAAAATCAACCGTTTTCTACAAAATAGTATTTGTTTTAATGATTATGAGCGGTGCTGTAATGACATCTTCACTTGCTTGGGACATTTCTGATACATTCAACGGTTTGATGATGATTCCTAACTTAATCGGTGTGCTTTCACTTTCGGCGTTAGTTACAAAAATCACCAAAAACTATGTTGATAGGAATTTACGAAAGAAACAAGATATAAAACCAATGCTTTCTTTCGATAATGATATTCAAAATGAGCAAGAGGCCAAAATAAAGGCTGACGGCGAACTTTAAAAAGAAAGGTGAAATAAAATGAATTTTGAACTTTTAGCGTTTATTCTTTATTTTTGCTTGATGCTCGGTATCGGTATTGTATTCTTTGTAAAATCAAAGGGTGCAGGCGGCGATAAAGAGTATTTCTTAGGCGGCAGACAAATGGGACCTTATGTTACTGCGATGAGTGCACAGGCTTCTGATATGTCAGGCTGGCTTTTAATGGGCTTCCCTGGAAGCGTTTTAGCATTCGGTTTCGGTAAAGTCTGGATTGGTATCGGTCTTGCTTTAGGTACAATTTGCAACTGGGTTTTCGTTGCAAAAAGACTTCGTCGTTTTTCAGCAGCAGCCAATGATTCAATTACATTACCACAGTATTTATCAAACAGATTTGCTACTAAAAACCCTGTATTGCAAATAATCTGTGCTATTGTATTTTTAGTATTTTTCACAGTTTATGTAGCTTCAAGCTTTGTTGCAGGCGCAACTGTGTTTACATCAGTAATTCCACAGTTAAAGAATAATGAAACGCTTGCAATGATAATTTTTGTAGCAATTATTATTTGTTACACATTCTTGGGCGGATTTAAAGCAGTTTGCTGGACAGACTTTTTCCAGGGTCTTATGATGTTAATTGCTATTTTGGCAGTGCCGATAGTAATTCTCGCTACAAAAGACCTTAATGTTGACGCTTTAACACAAGTATTTTCATATACTGACGGCGCTTCAAAAGAAACTGTTGAATGCGCTTTTAATTCAGACTTATTCTCAGCTTCTTGGCAAGATATTGTTTCAGGACTTGCTTGGGGACTCGGCTACTTTGGTATGCCTCATATTTTAGTAAGATTTATGTCTATTAAGAGTCCTAAAATGGTTAAAAAATCAGCAACAGTTGCTATTATTTGGGTAAT
>CACZIY010000146.1 GCA_902781345.1 Oscillospiraceae bacterium
GGAAAATATCGTTGACCCAACTTGCACAACAGACGGAAGTTATGACAGCGTAGTATATTGTTCAGTATGTGGCGAAGAACTTTCAAGAGAAAATGTTGTTGTTGAAGCAACAGGTCATACAACCGAACTTGAAAATGCAAAAGATGCAACTTGTGTTGAAAAAGGTTACACAGGCGATGAAGTTTGCACAGTTTGCGGTGAAGTTTTAGTAGCAGGCGAAGAAATACCTGCACTCGGTCATAAATGGGAATTAGATCCTTCAAAATCTGTTGCAGCAACGGCTGAATCAGAAGGCAAAGAGGTTTATTATTGCCCAGTTTGCGGTGAAACCTATGAAAAAGTATTGCCGAAAATCACTCATGAAAGCCATAATTATGTTGTAACAGAAAGAAAAGCAGAAACTTGTGACAAAGATGGATATATAATCTATACTTGTCAGGATTGCGACAAAACATATACAGAAACAATAAAAGCAACAGGACATAAAGAATCTGTTGAATGGGTTGTTACTGTTGAACCAACCTGCACAGAAAAAGGTGTAAAGGTTAAATATTGTACAGTATGCAATGAAATTCTTGAAACAGAGGAAATTTCTGCTCTTGGTCATAAAGCATCCCTGGCAGTTGTTGAAAACAATGTAGCACCAACTTGCACAAAAGACGGAAGTTATGACAGCGTAGTATATTGTTCAGTATGTGGCGAAGAACTATCACGTGAAAATGTTGTTGTAAAAGCAACAGGACATCAGAAAACTGAACTTGTAAATGCAAAAGATGCAACCTGTACAGAAGATGGTTACACAGGCGATGAAGTTTGCACAGTTTGCGGTGAAGTTTTGGTAGCAGGCAAAGCAATACCTGCACTCGGTCATACAACCGAACTTGTAAATGCAAAAGATGCGACTTATTTTGCTAAAGGTTACACGGGCGATAAAGTTTGCTCGGTTTGTGGCGAGGTTATCGAAAAAGGCAAAGCGATTGCAAAACTGAAACTCACCACACCGAAAATAACCTTAAAATCAGGTAAGAAATTATTCAAAGTTACTTATAAAAAGGTAACAGGTGCAACAGGTTTTCAGGTTAGATATAAATTAAACGGAAAATGGACAGTAAAAACCTTTAATTCAAAGAAAACAGCAACAAAAACAATTAAAAAACTCAAAAAAGGTAAAAAATATACCGTTCAAATCCGTGCTTATGTAAAATCGGGCAAAAATACCGCATATAGCAGCTGGACAAAGACGAAAAATGTTAAAGTTAAATAAATATTAAACGGCGGGGATTTTTCCCCGCCGTTTAAATTTGAACAAACTACTCACAAGGTCATTCTGAACGTAAGTGAAGAATCTCATCGATGGGATTCCTCGCGTTGCTCGGAATGACTTTTTAGGTGTTTTATCAAATTTTGGCAAGACGGGTCGTGTAGGAACCCGACCCCTACAGAGTTTGTATTTTTTAAAAATTTGGTGTAGGGGACGGCATCCCTGACGTCCCGATTTTTATTACACCTCACCACCGCCTACGGCGGAGCCTCTCCTCAAGGAGAAGCCTTTTCAAGTTTTATCAAACATATAAAAACCTTGTAGGGCGGGGGTTTACTCCCACCGAGTTTAGTTTGTGCAATACCACCCTTTAGTCGCCTATTGGCGACAGTTCCCCTCAAGGGGCACCTCAATATATTGTTGCAAGACATAAAGCAAAATCGAACTTCAACCCTGAGGCGACACAAAACCAAATGTTTTATCAACCTCTTTGCCGAAGAGTATGCCAGCGGTGGCTCACCGTAAGCCGTCCCCTCGGGGAAGGTGTCATCGTTAGATGACGGAAGGGGGATTTGTTGCAGATTCTTTTTTCGGCGGGAGTAAACCCCCGCCCTACAATAAACATTAAATTTTTCCCAAACTAAAAAAGCCTTCCCTTGGGGGAAGGTGGCAAGCGGTACGCTTGACGGATGAGGGTAATTAAAAGCCGTCACCCCAACGGAGAAGGCGGGTTGAGCGACAAGCAAAACTCGGATGAGGTGTTGCGCACAACCCTATCACCGCAAGCGGTCCTCCTCCCCAAAACAAAAGGAGACTCTTAACATTTCATCACAATTAAACAATATATTTTCTTTAAAAAACACTTGACATTGGGGGAGAAATAGTATATAATCTTATAAGTGCAAAGTAAAAATACTTTGCAGAGGCTAAGGAGTGATAATATGGCTTCAAAAAATCTTAATATTTCGTCACTTCTTGATTTATATGGTGGAATGCTGACCGAAAAACAGCAAAATTTTTTAGATTATTATTACAATGACGATTTATCGCTTTCGGAAATCGCTCAAAACGAGGGCATTACCCGTCAGGGCGTTTACGATAAAATTCAAAACGGCGAAAATCCTTTCAGTTGCGCTGAAAATATTAAGAAAATTATAAACTATGAGGAGGACTAAAAATGGCTTTTGAAGGCTTATCTGAAAAATTAGGCGCTGCCTTTAAAAAAATCAAATCAAAAGGCAAGTTGTCCGAATCTGATGTAAAACAGGCTATGCGTGAGGTCAGACTCGCGTTATTAGAGGCTGATGTTAACTATAAAGTTGCAAAAGATTTTACCAATAAAGTAACCGAGCGCTGCATAGGCGAAAAGGTTATGGAAAGCCTTACTCCCGCTCAAATGGTTATCAAAATAGTTAAAGAAGAATTAACCGAATTAATGGGTGGCGA
>CACZIY010000147.1 GCA_902781345.1 Oscillospiraceae bacterium
AGATTATTTTTTGACACTTGCTATATAAATCAAAATTACCATCATCTAATTTCTCCGCCATCTTAGGAAAGGATTGTTTTATTTTATCACGGATAGTATTCTCATATCTCTTAAAAAATTCATCGAATAACATTTTTTCGTGTGATGTAGCTTGTTTGTGGAAATCTTCTAAAAAATTTCTAAATTCATTGTCTTCTTTATGTTTAGCATTATTCGCTTTGGTTGTTTTATTTCTATTTATTTTAAGAGGATTTATTTCATCTATTAACAAAAACAGCATTCTTTCCATATCCTTTTTATAGATTTTTTTGCGTTCCTTAAAACTTTTGTATAGCATATATGGGATAGAATCTTTAGGTTGCTTACATAGATATTGTATAAAACTTCTTTTGTTCATTTCTTTAAGATTTGGTCGTTTATTATAAACATACCACACTAAATAAGGGATATAATCTACCTTGAAGACCTCAAATTCATCAAATATATTACCATACCAATCTGCAATTAATTTATTTACCATATCATTTTGGCATATTTTAGAAGTAATCGCATTTGTTTTTTTAACATCATTTAAATCTTTATCAAACTCTATCACGCTACTTAATTGTTGCTTTTTCATGTGTTTTATTCCTCATTAAAAATTACTACGCATTTTTCTTAATATTATTAATATCAATAACTTTATTTTCACTTTCCGGCTCTTTAATACCCGCTTGCGTTAAAATATAGTCTTCCACTGCTTGCATTGGTTTTAGTAATGCTTTGACATCATACTGAATATAATGCTTGCTATGAACATCATTTTGAACGTGATTTAATAAACGATTTTGTAAATATTCTGATACTGTAAAAGGTAAATCACTTTCTACAATACTGGCAAAAGTTCGCCTCAAATCGTGCAAGCTAAACTCTATGCCGCAACTTTGTGATATTTGTCTGACAGCTTTGCGATGGTCTTTAAGATGCCCCAGTTTGTTATTTGTGGCAAATATATAATCATCCGGCTTTTTATCTTTACATAATTCCGCCAAAAATTCACCTAACCATTTACCAAAAGGCAAAATATGCCTATGATGATTTTTAGTATCTTCAATTGCTATTGTTTTTTCTTCAAAATCAACATCTTTGCATTTTAAACAAGCGGCTTCTTGGTCGCGTAATCCGGTAAATAAAATAAGTTTACATTGGTTTTTAACCGCTTTGATATAAGGTGTATCAATATCATCCGGCGTTACACCATAGAAAAACATCTTTATTTGCGTAGGTTTAACATACCTATCGCGTGGTTTCATTTCATTCCACATCTTAAAAACATTTAGGCGATTGCACGGATTTGATGGTATAATCGGTTCACCGTCAACGCAATATTTCTCTATTGCAAAGTTAAATATAGCTTTTAGGGCTCTAAAGTAAAGATTCGCCGCTATCGGCTTTTCTTTACTGTAATCCTTAAACTTATTTTCTATCATATCACGGTCAATTTTAGTAATTTCAACATCTAACCAATCTTTAAAAACAGTATTAAATGCACTATCATAACCGGCTTGCGTCGTAGACCTAAGCCTTTTAGTCTGTTTATAATCATCATAAGCTTGTTTAAGTGTTATGCTTTTGGCTTGTGTTTTTTTCTTTTCCGCATTGATATCAATTCCTTTTGCTATCCGTGCTAATGAATTTATGGCTTCCCTTCTTGCTTCATCGGGAGTTAATGTTCCAACGTTACCGATTACATACCGAATCACTTTTTGACCCAATTTCTTATCAATTATGTATGTTTGCTTTCTTTCAGTAACTCTTACAGCAAAACCGATGAGTTCAGAATCTCTGTGAATACCCTTAGGCATTTTCTTTATTTCTTCAATATTAGATTTTGTTATCTTAATTTTCATATTTCACCTCTATTCATATATACAAATAAAAATCTGTATACCTATTGTATACCATATTGTTATAAGCAAATATATTTCAATGTTATAATAAATAATATGTAACATATTGAAAGTCAAATTTTTTTATTACAAAATATAAGTTTTTAAAATTTTTAATAAGTTGTTGTAATATCTTATTCCCTTAAACTTTTAATCAAAGGGTCGCGGGTTCGAATCCCACCGAGCTCACCAATAGAAAGGCCGCCTTGCGCGGTCTTTTTCTATTGATATGAGTGAGCGGATGAGAACCCGCGAAGAAGCGGGTTCGACTACAAGCGAAAGCGAGACGAGAGTATCGCGGTCAGCTGCAAGCTGATGAGCGAAGTGAAAGAGCGTAGTCTCGATAATCCCACCGAGCTCACCATTTAAAGCCCCGATTTTATCGGGGCTTTCGTTCTATTTGACACAACCTA
>CACZIY010000148.1 GCA_902781345.1 Oscillospiraceae bacterium
TGTATGATTGTTAAGTCTGATTGATGCACCCTCATTTGTTGTCATTTCAAGACTTAAATCGATAGGCTCGGTTGATGGTTCAGTAGGTTCAGTTGAAGATGGCTCTGTCGGCTCTGTCGGATTAGTTGATGTTGCAGGTTTATAGAAAGCAACAAAGGCCTGATAACTATCGCCATCTGCTTTACAGCAAATTGCACCGCTATTCATAGCACGTAAGAAAGCGTTGCTATTTTTAGTTTGTGGTTTAAATGCATTATTACCTGAATATTCGCCGGTATGACCTGTTCTGAATTCACCGAGATTGAACAAGCAATCATCAGTTTTTGTATCAACTACCGAAATAGGATTCCAACCAGCAATGCCCTTGGTTATCGGCGCACATAAATATTTACCATTTACATCTTTAAACGCCCAATAGTCAACTCCGCCGACTGTATTCTTTTCTGCAGTCCATAAGTATGCAGTATAATCATTTACCATTGTAAAGCTTTCAAGTGCATTAAACGCTTTAGCAACTGTGTTAATTGAAGCAGTGTTATATTCATTTACAACAACGCTGTTTAATGTTGTACCAACATTATTATCATTAACGATTGTGTTGCCAACCATCATACCTTTACCGGCTTTACCTTCAGTTGAAGAACTTGGCATAATCATATAGTATTTTTGACCGTCAACAAGTGAACTTTGCGCTACATAATCGCCCTCTTGATATTGTGGTTCACTTGAAGGCTCAGTTGGATCAGTTGATGATGGCTCTGTCGGATCGGTTGGATTGGTTACAGGCTCACCGCTTTCGTTATCAACAACTACATCATCAGTTGTATATACTTCAATACTTTCAACATAACATGGCTCTTGAGAACTGTTCAAGAATGAAGAAATCTTAATTTCATTAATACCTGTCATATCAGAAATATTAATAAGTGTTCCAAGACCGCTTACTGAACTTGTAGCACAATTTCCTGAAGTATAGCCAGGCAAGAATGTGAATTCGCCCCATCTGCTTGTATTAGTTCGAGAAGTTTTTGATAAGTTTCTTTGTTGACTTAATACATTTACAGAAACAAAGGAGCTTCCACCTTCAGTAAATCCTCTAACTCTAATACCATAAGTATTCGCAGGTAAAGCACTTTTTGAAATAGAAATATAATTTTCTGAACTTGGTTTATACAAAACTTTTGTAGTATTTGCATTAGTGTTATTAATTGTTGTAGTAATATCAGATACGCTCTTAATTGTACCGCCTGTAATATATTTGAAAGTTGAATTATTTATATCATAGCTTTCAAAATCATATAATGTTTTCCAAGAAGCATTTTCAGGCAATGTATTATCTTCAAAAACAATTGTATTTGCATTAGGATTTATTGTTTTTGAAATAACTTTGTAAATCTCTCTGTTACCTAAGAAAGACAAGTGCAAGTAATCTGTTGAAGAACTCATATATTTTGCCGCATCACGAACGTTTTCGGTTACTTTTGCATGATAAACATTTGAATACTCATTAGCAACCAACTCCATAGGTTCGCTTTGGCAATAACTTACCATTTCGTCCCAGAAAACACCTAATCCGGTATTCTTTCCTATAAAAGAGTTAGGGTTATCCATAAATACGATAGTGCCTTCAAATCCGTTTTGCTCCAAGTAAGTTACGATGTTGGTAAGATATTGAATTTCAATATTTCTGAATTCTTCCCAAGAACGAATAGCACTTGTAAGCTGGCTTTCATAAGTTGTTTTAAATTCTTCAAAAGCAGTGCCTTTTAAGTTTTTATACTTATTAGCATATGCCTGCGCTTCATCAGCAGTCATATTTGATATTGTTTTTGTTTCACCCGGTGCAATATTATACGCAGCTGTTTTTTCTGAGCCTGTATAAGTTCCTGAATAAGAAGCAGATGCAAGCCATCCTGCAAGTCGGCAAAAATCATTTACGCCGCCGTCCATAACAACTGTATCCGCATTTGCCAAAATTGAAGGGTCACAAGTCATAACTTCATCTTCATAGATAGTGCCGTTATATGTGCTCGGTGCCCTGGTTGTTTCCCAATAATTTTTATCGCCTATTGTATAGCCGCATTTTGCTAAGTTAATAAACCATTTGCCGTCTGCGGTAGCATCGGATGCTTTAGTAATTCTATTAAGCGAATACTCTTTACCCAAAAGGTTTAAGAAATGCTCTTCACCGAATCTATTACCGGAACCGTAACCTGAATTGCTGTCACCATACATTACCGAATCGCCAAATGCAACGATTCTATTCACTGAAGGTGCGGTTGGCAGATTTTCAG
>CACZIY010000149.1:0-2264 GCA_902781345.1 Oscillospiraceae bacterium
TTTTTAACTGTGCTTTTTATTATTGGTCCATATGTTCGTATTTCTTTTTTACCTTAATTCTTTCCATTGCACGAGCAAGCGAAGCGGTGGTTTTATAGTATTCTCTGATACTCAACTCTTGACGAAGCTCCTCCTCAGCACGCTCTTTTGCTTGCTCTGCTCGATATTCATCAATATCTTCAGGAAGCTCGGCTGAAATAACGCAAATTGTAACATCACCGTTTAGTATTTCCATAAAACCTGTACTTACAAAAGCTTCTATTTCATCGCCATTTTCATCAATTATCTTTAATTCGCCCGTTTCAACCGCCATAATTGCATTGGAATGGTTAGCGAGGATACCGATTTTTCCGTCATACAACGGTGCTGTTAATGACTGACATTTGCCGTCAAAAAACACCTTATCGCTCGCAATAACTTTTAAATTAAACGAACTCATAAAAGCAATACCCTCCTAATCCTTTTTATTTTTGAGCGTTTTTAAGCACATCATCAATAGTGCCGCAGTTGAAGAATGCCGATTCAGGCACATCATCAAGCTCGCCCTCGATTATCATTTTAAAACCACGAACGGTTTCGCTGACAGGTACATAAGCACCTGGAATTCCTGTAAATTCAGTTGCAACGAAGAAAGGCTGCGACAAGAATTTTTGAATTTTTCTTGCTCTTTTTACTATCAACTTATCTTCATCAGACAGCTCTTCCATACCGAGAATTGCGATAATATCTTGCAATTCCTTATATTTTTGCAAATGCTCCTCAACCTTACGAGCAACATAGTAATGCTCTTTTCCGACAATATCCTCTTCCAGAATTCGAGATGAAGATTCGAGCGGGTCAACCGCAGGATAAATACCCTGTGCAACAACCTTACGAGATAAAACAGTAGTTGCATCAAGATGTGCAAAAGTGGTTGCAGGGGCTGGGTCTGTAAGGTCATCGGCAGGCACATAAACCGCCTGAACAGATGTGATTGAGCCGTCTTTTGTAGAAGCAATTCTTTCTTGCAACTCGCCAAGTTCAGTTGCAAGTGTAGGCTGATAACCTACCGCTGACGGCATTCTTCCCAACAGCGCCGAGACCTCAGAACCTGCCTGAACAAAACGGAAAATATTATCAATAAACAACAATACATCTTGATGTTCAACATCTCTGAAATACTCAGCCATTGTAAGACCTGTTTCAGCAACTCTCATTCTTGCTCCCGGCGGTTCGTTCATTTGACCGAAAACAAGCGCTGTTTTTTCGATAACGCCTGACTCTTTCATTTCACACCAAAGGTCGTTACCTTCACGAGAACGCTCGCCGACACCTGAGAAAATTGAATAGCCACCGTGCTCGGTTGCAATATTTCTTATAAGCTCTTGAATAAGTACGGTTTTACCAACACCTGCACCGCCGAAAAGACCGATTTTACCGCCCTTTGGGTAAGGTGTTAAAAGGTCGATAACCTTAATACCTGTTTCAAGAATTTCAACATTTGGATTTTGATTTTCAAAGCTTGGAGCCTCACGATGAATTGACCAATGCTCTTCATTTTCAAGGCTTTCGCCACCGTCTAAGGTTTCACCTGTAACATTGAAAAGTCTACCTAAGGTTTTGTCGCCAACCGGCACTTTGATAGGACTGCCTGTAGCGGTAACCTCCATACCTTTATAAAGACCTTCAGAAGAAGAAAGCATTATACATCTAACAACATTTTTACCTAAATGCTGTGAAACTTCCATTGTGTTTTTTTTGCCGTTATTTTCAACTGTTAGGGCATCTTTTATTCTCGGCAAAACGCCGCTTTCAAATTCAACATCGACAACAGGTCCGCTGACCTGAACGATTTTACCTTGATTTTGCATTTATCAGACGCCTCCTTTATTCTTTAATGCATTAGCACCGCTGACAATTTCAGTAATTTCCTGCGTAATTGCCGCCTGCCTTGCTCTGTTATAATCCATATTTAAACTTTTTATCATTTCATTTGCCGCATCGGTAGCACTGCTCATCGCCATCATTCTTGCGTTGTTTTCGGCACAAAAAGCCTCAACTAATGCACCATAAACAAAACCGCTCAAATAAATCGGCACTAATCTTTCAACAACGCTGTCAACGCTTGGGTAAAACTCAACATTATGAATATGCTCGCTTTCATCGCTTTTCGGCAATTCAAGCGGTAAAATTCTGTCGATTTTTACGCTTTGAGTATTATGCTCGCCCATTTCGGTATAAACTACATAAATTTCATCAACCTTTTTTTCGGCGAAATATTCAAG
>CACZIY010000149.1:2292-4105 GCA_902781345.1 Oscillospiraceae bacterium
CTGTTTACATTAGGATTTTGAGCGGTATAGCGAAACAACTCATCAATTTTTTTATTTCTTTTTTGAAAATATCTTCTGCCGACTTCACCGACAACAAACAAAAGGTTAGTTTCATCATTTTCAATTCTTTTTTCCGCAACTTTAATAACATTGTGGTTATAAGAGCTTGCCAAGCCTTTATCGGCGGTGATTACAAGATAACCTTCTGTACGCTCTTCTTGTGATAAATACTCTCGTTTATCAAAAAATCTGTTTTTAACAACATCGTCATCAATACTGTCAAGAAGCTTTGACAAGGAAGTTTTTAAAGATTCAAAAAACGGTATAGTCTTATCAAGATCTCTACGGGCTTTTTTTACCTTTGCAGAAGAAATCATATACATAGCGTTTGTGATTTTTTGAGTGTCCTTTACGCTGTTAATACGGCTTAAAATTTCTCTGGAATTAGTCATTATAAATCTCTTCCTTATAATTATTTGCCGAAGTAACAATCTTTTCAACTAATTCAGGGGTAATTGCTTTTTGTGTATTAATTTCAGTTTCAATATCAGGGTGATTTAAGCTGAAATATTTATACATTCCGCTAACAAACTCTTTAACCTCTTTTACAGGAATATCTATTAAAAGTTTGTTTGTAGCAACAACAAGGCTGATAACCTGTTTTGCCATTGAAAGCGGAGAGCAAAGCGGTTGTTTAAGTAGCTCCATAAGCGAAGCACCATAAGCCAACTGCTCTTTTGTATCTTCATCAAGGTCAGAGCTAAACTGTGAGAAAACTTCAATTTCCCTATATTGCGCCAAATCAATTCTAAGAGAACCAGCAGCCTTTTTCATAGCCTTAGTCTGCGCAGCACCACCAACACGAGATACCGACAAACCAACATTAACAGCAGGACGCATACCTGCAAAGAAAAGGTCGCTTTCCAAGAAAATTTGACCGTCAGTAATTGAAATTACATTAGTAGGAATATAAGCAGAAACATCGCCTGCTTGTGTTTCAATTATCGGCAAAGCGGTAATTGAACCGCCGCCAAGTTCATCTGAAAGTTTACTTGAGCGTTCAAGCAATCTTGAATGTAAATAGAATACATCGCCAGGATATGCCTCTCGTCCCGGAGAACGACCAAGCAAAAGCGATAACGCACGATATGCTACTGCGTGTTTTGACAAATCATCATAAACTACCAAAACATCTCTGCCCTTGTACATAAAGTATTCCGCCAAAGCAGTTGCCGAATAAGGCGAAATGTACTGCAAAGAAGCTGGCTCAGAAGCAGTTGAACAAACAATAATTGTATAGTCTAAAGCATCGTGTTTTTTCAAAGTATTAACTATTTTTGAAACGCTTGAAGCCTTTTGACCTATAGCGTTGTAAATACAAATTACATCTTTACCCTTTTGGTTTAAAATTGTATCAATTGCGATTGAGGTTTTACCTGTCTGGCGGTCGCCAATAATAAGCTCACGCTGGCCTTTACCAATCGGGAACATTGAGTCAATCGCCAAAATGCCTGTTTCAAGAGGCTCGCAAACTGACTGTCTTTGCGGAATTGACGGAGCGGCTGCTTCAACAGTTCTGTAATCGTCTGCATTAATATCGCCTAAGCCGTCAATTGGCTCACCGAGCGCATTAATAATTCTGCCGACAAATTCATCACCGACAGGAACACCTGCGTTTTTCTTTGTACGAACAACTTTATCGCCCTCGAAAACCTCGCTGTCAGCACCAAACAAAATACAACCGACATTGTTTGTATTAATGTTTTGCACCATACCTTTAATACCGCTTTGGAAAACTACAATTTCACCGTAA
>CACZIY010000150.1 GCA_902781345.1 Oscillospiraceae bacterium
AAATACGCAACATAATTATACTTACCATCTTCAGTCAATAAATCAAGATTTTCAGCAAATTTATCATTTAAAGTCAAATTTTTTGATTGATAATAGATTTGTAATTGTTCAAAACTAAGGTCTTGTTTCGGCGAAACAATATTTCTCAAAGATGTACGAGTGTGGCGCGAATATAAAGTGTCAATCATATTTTGTTCCATAGGGATAGATGCAGAGCCATTGCGAATGAAACAGCCTTTAGGGGACCTACCACGTTTTTTGATAAAATATGGTTTATCTGGACCACTTGATATAATTACATGAATGATTTGCTTTTTTTGATAGTTTTCTTTAACAATTTGAAATAGACCCAATGTTGCTGGCTCAATATTATTTTTGATTCTATCTGTTATTTTGAGTTGCGTAGAATTTAAATCAGTTATATCAAATGCTTTACCATTGTCATCAACTCCGATGTATATGTCGCCGCCTTCATTACTATTGAGAAATGCTATTACTTCTTTTTCAAAGTCATCATTTAACTCTCTTTTTAACTCAATTAAATTTGATTCTTGTAAAATATCAGTCATTTTTATCATCCTCCTTTTAAATATTCTTGTTTTTTGAATATAGTTTATTCTACATGCATTAATAGTATTCAAAAATCTAATATAATAAATTTTATCATATATTTATAGTTAATGTCAACACAAAAAAACAGCGAGCCTTTGCCCGCTGTTTAATCTTTTTATTAAGATAATTTAAATGTTGGAATGATTTCAAGAAATTTTTCGCCTTTTTCGTCTTCGTGAACGACGATTTTATTGATAAAAGTATCAACAGTATTTTTTGTAACTTGTTCAAATTTTCCAACAGACAAAAGTGTCGAAATAATAGGGTTTGCAAGAAAGATTTCTTCTTCCGTTTTTCCTATACTTTTTGACAAATTTGAAATCTCATTTTTTGAATTTTCAATGATTTTTTCGCAAGCCTTTTTCTTATTGAAATATTCTTCTTTAGTCATTCCTTCATCTGCAAAAAGGTCTTGGTATCTTGAAATTCGCTTTGTTTGTTTTGCGATTTCGGCATTTAACAGTTTTGTTTTTTCTTCAATGTCTTTTTGTGTTTTAGATTTATCTTTTGCAGCCTTTTTAATAGCATCTTTCATGTTATTAACAGTTTTTAGCATTTCGTTTAAAAAGTTTAAAACTGCTTCATCTAAATCTTTTTCGTGAACACTATGAGAAGAACAAGTATTCATACCCATTTTGTAACTGCGACATACATAGCGGTTGTTTGAAACGCCTTTGTATTTGTTGGTAATTTTGCTCATTACTTGACCGCATTCACAATAAATGTGTCCTGCATAAGCGGATACATTTTGTTTTAAAGATGATGAAATGTCACGGTTGTTTTTGAGTTTGTTTTGAACTCTATCAAAATCATCTCGTGAAATGATTGCTTCGTGAGTATCTTTTACGATGATTTGTTTTTCTTCTGCAACCAATTTTTTCTTGTGACTAAACTTACTTCTATTATTACGCTTTTGCCACATATCGCCTACATACATTTTGTTTTTCAATACATTATGTACAGTTGAATATGTCCAAAAGTTTGTAGATTCCTTTTTATTGCAATTTGTGTAATTAAGACCTTGCGATTTTTTGTATTCGCTTGGGCAAGGAATACCGTGTAAATTAAGGTCTTGTGCAATTGAAAGTTGACCTTTGCCGTGCAAAAAGTCATCAAAAATTTGTTTAACAATTTTTGCTGCTGGCTCGTCAATTACAAGGTGATTTTTGTCTTTCTCGTCTTTTTTATAGCCGTAACTTGCAAATGCTCCAATAAACTCACCGTTGTTTCTTTTTATGTCAAAAGTTCTGATAACATTTTCAGAAAGTTTTCTTGAATAGTCAGCATTCATAAAGCTTTGAAAATATACAATTATATCATGTCGACTTACATTTGTATCATGACCATCGCCAAAAGAGTTAAGGCGGACATCATTTTTTTCAAATAAATTGAATAAATAAATGCTATCTGCTTCGGAACGAGCAAGTCTATCAAGTTTTTTGATAATAACGCAATCGATTTTGCCGTTTTCAACATCGTCAATTAAATCTAATATGCCTTTTCGACCTAAAATACTTGTTCCTGAAACGCCGTCATCAATGTATTCTTTATAAACTTTAAAATTCTCTTTTGAATTTTTAATATATTCACGACTTAGCAAT
>CACZIY010000151.1 GCA_902781345.1 Oscillospiraceae bacterium
AAAATTGCTGAGCTTATGTTAAAAGAAATTGAAGAGCCGATGAAGGATAAAGGAATGACTTTGAAATATACTAAAGGCGTTCTTGAAACACTTGCAAAGCTTTCTGATAAAAAGTCAAGAGGTGCAAGAGAGCTTCGCAACAATATTCGCCGCCTTGTTGAAGACAAGATTACCAATTTGTTGGTTGAAAGCTTTGAAAATGCGCCTACAAAATTCAGCGCAGGCGTTAAAAATGGCGAGATTGTAATTACAGCAGAATAATTAGCAGAAAATCGTTGTATTTTACTGCATAAAAACACTAAATATGTGCATATTCATTTTAATAATGATTTGTCAAAAATCGCTTAAAAACGAGTTGTTTGTAATAGTGACTTATCATTATTTTTAGTGAATTTGCACATATTATTTTTTTTATTTTATATATTTCACCAAATATGCTAAAAGCAATTGACATTTAGCATATTTTTTGATAAAATATATCTGTAAAAATTATGCATATTTAACGGAGGGATATCTATGAATTTTACAAAGAAAAGTATTAGCATCGTACTGTTCCTTGCATTTGTTTTCACAACAATTGTATGTGTATCAGTAGGTGCGAGCCTTGACTTTCCTATTCATGAGTCCGTTGTTACTTACAATTCGGTTAATGGCCAAAACACAGCCAAAGCCGATGTAATTGGCGGCGGAAAAATTGCATTTTTCAACTCTGAAAAGGTAAATCAAATCGGCTCAATGGTTACAGCAAATTCATCTAATGTCAAATCTTTAGTAAACAGCGCTGTCGGATCAGGCGCAACTATTAAAGTTGATATTTATGCTGAGTTTACTGCACAATCAGGTGCAACAACTGTACCGGCAAGATTTATGTTTGGTGACGAGTGGGTAGAACCGAAAACTGCCGTATCGTTCACTCACGGCACTCTTGTAACTGCTGAATTCAAAAGTTCTGACTTCTCAGTTAATGACTTGACAAATTCAAGCACAGTTTCTGTAAAAATGGTACCTGATGAAGATGATTCAGTTACAGGTTCTTTCTATGCTTCTGTTCCTTACCTTTCAGGTGCAGCTCAAGCTTCAACAGTTCCAGTAACATCATTCAGAACTACAACTACAAAAGCAACAACTGAGTACACTGGTAAAATCGACATTCACGATACACCGGTAACTATCTCTGGTAAAAACACCGGCTATGGTAATCCTGCTGACGTTGTTATCGGCGACAACAACTATTCAACCAATGCTAAGTTTGTCTTCTTTAAAAACTCTGAACCTATAGGTCAGCAACAACTTCAGGCAGATTTGTTGTTTACAGGTTTTGATACCTTGTATGAGCAAGCAAAACAAGAGAATAAAGATATTTGTTTTGATGTTTATTCAAATGCTTTTGCTGACAACGGCGGTGCAACCTATGCTTATATGATGCATAAACTCGGTTCTTATCAAAGAATGAATGACAGCGACCAAAACATTATTATAAGACCTAAACAGGTTAAAACATTTGTTGTTCCTATTAATGAGTTAACAGCTTCAGCAAATAAATTGTTTATTCAATTCCAACAGTACACTTGGGGCCAAGGTAAAATTAAAGACCTTAGTTTAATTATTACTGCTCCATATCTTGAAGGTGCTGATGTTGTAACAGCTGATTACGAGCCTGCAACAACAACTAAATTTACAGTTGCTGATGAAGACTTTACAGGTAATGTAATTTGCCACAACAGTGGTGTTAAATACACAGGTACTGCAACTGCTAACGGCAGAGGTAACTTTGGTGTAGGCGGTGTAGGCGATTACGAAAAAACTTTTGCTTACATTCAATATGATGGTAAAATCCAACAAATGCAAATGCAAGGCATTAAGATGACAGGTCTTGCTGAATTGAAATCAAGAGCTGTTTCATCTGGTAAGAAAATTCTTATTGATGTTTATGCTAACGCATTTAAAAATGGTACTTATACAAACGCTAAATGTGATATGAAAATATACGGCGGTATCGTTCTTGGTAGCGACTCTGATAAGAGAGTAATTTACGCTTCAAAGAAACGCGTATTTGAAATTGACCCTAATAATATGAGCGGTTCTGATTCAGTAAACTGGGTATTCCAGAACTACTCTTATAATGACTACGCTACAATCGTTGATGGTACATTTATCGTATCAGTTCCTTATGTTGAGGGCGACCCACAAACTGAACCGGTTGAC
>CACZIY010000152.1 GCA_902781345.1 Oscillospiraceae bacterium
GATGACAGCGAGATTGACGGTATGAGCTTGAGTGGCACAAACGGTAAAGAGTTTAGCTTCAAACAGCCTGTTAGATTGCCGAAAGGTAAGCATAAATTAAAAATCGCAGCCGATGAAAAACTCGTTATGGTAAGAATTGAGATTAAAAAATAAAAACAACTTAAAAATCTCCTTCGGAAAGATTCGAAGGAGATTTTTTTAGTTGACTTCTATGATTTTTTAAGTTTTAGTTTTCTAAGTATTTTATCAATTGCTTTTTGACCGAAGACTTCAGAAAAAGCGCCGTTTATATAAATTAAAACAAAATAGATTAATCCGCCTGCTGCTGCATATCCTGCAAGGTGCATAATCTGTGAAAAACTGCGAGTAGCTGAAACAGGGAAGAAGTAGTTTAACAAATAAACCACAACGCCCATAATCAAAGTAGGGTAAAGCGACTTAACACACTCTTGTAGTTGAAGCCAAGCGTCTTTTTCAAATTGTGAAGTATTATGAAAATACAGGTTGATTGACCAACCGCAGTTGCAATCATAGCACCGATATAGCAGTATTTTTGCAATCCGCAGTAGTAAAGCAAAAGCATAAACGGTACATCTAAAATTAAATTAGCAATTATACCTGTAATTGTAGCAATACAAACCATTTTTGTCTTTTTAAGTCCTTGCATTGCCATACAAAGCGTAATTTTAATACAAGAAATTACATTTACAGGTACAATAATTTTCAAAATCAAATTACCGTAACCGCCAATATCTTTACCGTAAAACAGTCCGTAAACAGGGATTGAGAGAATAACAATACCCGTCATTATAGGTAAAGCAATCGCAAAAATAATGTTTAGTGCCGAACAAAGCTTGCGGTTTGCGTTTAAATAATCTTTTTTAACTGCAAGTGATGACATCTCAGGCACAATTGAGCTTGTAAGTCCCATTGCAAGTGCAGTAATTATCATCGCAATTTTCGGACCGTAAGTTGAAATTATCGAAGCAATGTCAGCGGCAGTTTTTCCGCCAAAACCGTGTAAATTCGACAATGTAAATATTACAAGAATATTATCAACTAATTCGTAAATATTCGCTGAAACAGCAACAATCAAAATAGGAATACAGTAGAATAAGAACTTCTTTATAATCTGTTTTGTTGATAAATCTACCGTTTCATCTGAGGTTTTTATAATAACCTCATCGCTGTTTTTAGTTTTTAATTTTAAGTAAATAATTGCCGCTAATGCACCGACACCTGCACCGAGTAACGCAACATCAACACCTGTTGTCTGAGTTTGCTCAAAAACTTTTATAGCACAGTATGCACCGAGCAAAACAACCGCAATTCTTACAATTTGCTCAACAACTTGTGAAAATGCTGAAACTGTTAAAATCTTGTGTCCTTGCAAAAAGCCTCTGTATACCGACAAAAACGGTACAATCAAAAGGCATACGCCGATACATCTGATTGCCCAAGCAAATTCAACTAAATCAACAACTTGAGAATTATTTGTAATTACATCGGTATAAAATTTTGCAATTTGGTTTGCAAAAATCTCTAACACCAAGAAGAAGAAAACACCCATCGACATTGAAACCGCATTGCCGACCTTGTAAATCTTCATTTTAGTTTTGTGTTTTTGGCGGGTATTATAATCCGAAATCAAAATGCTTGTAGCTGTAGGAATACCCGAAGTAGAAGCATTAAGCACAAGATTATAAATTATATAAACGCAAGAGTAAATATATTTACCCTTAGGACCTATCATAGCGGCAAAAGGTATAATGTAAATCATACCCAAAATTTTGGTAAAAACAATCGCTATATAGGAAACTAATGTTCCGTCAATAAACCCGTTTTTCTTAATTTTAGCCATAAATTGCCTTCTTTTTCATCTTTATCGCTTATAATTATATCATACAAATCACAAAAAACAAGTTAAAAAATTCTCAATTTGCGAAAAAATGCCGAAATTTTGCAAAAATACCATAAATATTAATAAAAACACTTGAATTTATTAAGCTGATTGAGTATAATAAAACGTAGTTATTTTTTATTTAGTTAATAATTTTATTTTTTAATATATTGGAGGCAATCAAAATGTCAGTAAAAACTATCGGCGTTTTAACCAGCGGTGGCGACGCTCCTGGTATGAACGCAGCACTCAGAGCGGTTGTTCGTTCAGCAATTGCAAACGGAATTAAGGTTTACGGAATTCACCGTGGTTATAACGGATTGATTAATGATGATGTTGAGGAGTTAAATCTTCGCAGCGTTTCTGATATTATTCACAAAGGCGGTACAGCACTTTTCACAGCAAGAAGCCCAGAGTTCAAAACCGAAGAGGGTATGCAAAAAGCAATTGCAACCTGTAAAAAATACGGTATTGAGGGTTGTGTTGTAATCGGTGGTGACGGCTCTTACAGGGGTGCTCGAGATTTATCATTAAGAGGTGTACCTTGCGTTGGTATCCCTGGTACAATTGATAATGATATTTCATGTACTGATATCACAGTAGGTTTTGATACTGCTATGAAC
>CACZIY010000153.1 GCA_902781345.1 Oscillospiraceae bacterium
GAGATCCATTTTTTGTTTTTGATGCTTCTTGATGAATATAAATAATCATTCCCATACAAGCCGCAACAATAATTCCACAAATTATTGCGATTTCCATATTTACCTCTCATTCCTTGACAATATATGTCAATTGATATAAAATATTATTTGAGAGGTGCATGTTTATCTCTCATCCCTATTTTTTATAAGCCGTCTGTTGGTGCGAACAACAGACGGTTTTTCTTTTTATAATTCAATCCTTAATTCTTTTGCAAAATCTTCAAGGCTGATGTTGTCATTTGAATTGTCAGGATTGCTTTTGCAGTTGTCATACAGTTTTTGACAGTAAGCGTCATCAACAATCTTTTCAATTTGTTTTAATACAGTACCGTTGTATGATACTTCTCCGCATTGACTGCATTTTGAACAAGGAACATTGCGAATGATGACAATGCAGTTGCCAAAATCTTCAACATAGGTTGTTGTGCTGTCAATCATATCACCTTCACAATAAAAGCAAGTCATAGTTATTGCTTAACTCCTAAATAGTCAATAAGGGCATTTTGGAAAACCTTTGAGCAGTTCACACCGTCTTTATCTGCCAAATCAGCAAGCCAAGCGGGGAGGGACAATGTCTTTTTCACAAAGCGGTTATTGATTTTATCACGGAAAGAGGGCATAAACACTTCAATAACAGCAGGAACTTGATTCTTTTCAAGCTGAATGTTCTGAATAGGTGTAGGTTCGGGAATTTCTTCACCGTCCTGTTCCATACCCCAAAGATGAAGTCCGAGAGCTTCCTGTGCGTTCTTTAAAGCCTCTTCCATAGTGTCTGCACAAGGAAGGCAACCTGGCAAATCGGGAAATTCAATTGAAATTCCGTCATCTTCCATATCTAACACTGCAATGAATGAATATCTGTCTTTCATTTCTAAAACCTCCGTATCAATAAAAGGGGATTGCGAGCATTATTCAAATTTAATGCCCGCTTGCTTTTCTATGCTTTTAACGGTTTTTATCGGGAAGTCTTTTCTTGGGTGGGTTACGGTAACACGCCCCTTTTTGGTTGGGTGCTTAAATTGGTGGTGGTCGCCGATACAACCAACTTCATACCAACCGTCAGCATTAAGCATTTTTATTATTTCCCTTGATGTATAGCTTTTCAAGTT
Organism: Oscillospiraceae bacterium; assembly: GCA_902781345.1. GTDB lineage: Bacteria > Bacillota > Clostridia > Oscillospirales > Acutalibacteraceae > RUG11462. The sequence goes on from CACZIY010000153.1 coordinate 1,149, forward strand.
TATCTCCCCTTTATGTCTATATTATAATACATAATAAATTATGTGTCAATAGTTTTCGGTAAATAATTTATTATGTATTCAAAATTTAATATAAATAATATTCCCGACACGCTTGAAATCAGGCGTGTTTTTCTTTTATGTCTGAAAAATCGGGAGTTGTGTATTTTGCGTTGCCGATTAAATCATCTGAATATTCAAGCAATTTTTCTTTTCCGCTGTTGTTCAAACGGCGATAGTTTGAGATTAGTTTGTCTTCATTAGGAGTTAAGGTTAAACTACTCGAATTGATTTCAACAATCTCATCAGACCAACCCATAAGATATTGAGGCGAACATTTTAGTATTGTTGCCAATTTCACTACCGTTTCATGTTTAACATTTTTGATTTCTCCCGATTCATATCTCTGAACTGTAGCCTCTTTTACCCCTAACATATCAGCTACATCTAAAAGAGTTAATCCAAGAGAATTTCTTCTGTTCTTAATTCTATCTTGCAAAGTTGCCATAATTATACCTCTTTCTTTAAGTGAATAATACAACATACTTTCGCAAAATGCAAGAGTTTTTTTGCATAAAATAAAAAAACTTACGCAAAAAGTATTGACAAATGTATTCAGAGGGAATATTATATACTTACGCAATAGGTAAGTTGTTGAAAGGCGGTGAGCAAATGTACATAACAGATACTATTGAACTTAGAAAAATAATGGTTGAAAAAGGAATAAATACTATTAACGAGTTTGCAGACACTTGCGGTATTAACAGAAATACAGCAGGTAAAATCCTAAAAGGAATGGAACAGCCATCTGCATTAAGCATGTATCGTATAGCAGAAGGACTTAAATTAAAACCTTCACAGGCTGGTTTTATTTTTTTTAGTCGCAACTTACGCAATGTGTAAGATTTTACCGCTTTTTTGAAACTAATGAAACAAAACCGCATAAGAACCTATACCACATTACAGGAAAATAACTGCAAGGGGGTGAGGAAATCAATTCTAAGAAACTCAAAGAGTTAATAAAAAATGCAGGCTACACACAGGTAAGACT
>CACZIY010000154.1 GCA_902781345.1 Oscillospiraceae bacterium
CCTTGTAAATCATCGGCATTATCGGTTGAATGACCGCTTACTTCAAAACCTGTAAAATGTTCCTTAACTTTAAAGAGAACAAATTTAGTCATAATTATTCAGCTGCTTCTTCAGCCTTTTCCTCAGAACCGCCAAATGCTTTGCTAACAGTAGCCTTTGTGCCGATAGCAACAATCTCTACCTTAGTATAAGGCTGTCTGTGACCGAGTTTTCTTTTTTCATTTTTCTTTGGTTTGTAGGTGAAAACGGTAAGTTTTTTACCTTTGCCTTGTTTTAATACTTTTGCACCTACTACAGAAGTTGTGTAAGGTGTGCCTACTTTAGCGCCTCTTTTACCGTTATCTACATATAAAACTTTATCAAAGATAACGTTTTCGCCTTCGGCTGTTTCGATTTTTTCGATATACACTACATCGCCTTTTTCGACTTTGTACTGTTTACCGCCTGTTTCAAAAATTGCGTACATAATTTTTCTTTCCTTTATTTAGACTCGCTACTATGAGGTGTGAATACTCACTTAAAATTTATAGACCTCTAATATGCGGCTTTACTATTTTATCACAAACAATGTTAAATGTCAAGCCTTTTTAGGCATTATTTTATAGCATTTGTAAGTATTATTGCGGTAATCAGCAGAATTGCAACTGCATAGTAAGCAGGATTTATACATTTTAAAAAATCTTTTATTTTCTTCATAAAAATTAACTCCTTTACACTTATTATAGCGCAAAGGAGTTAATTTAAAGTTTCACTTATATGAACAAATTATTAAACTTTTTTAACCTGTTTGAAAGTGTTAAGGTTAACTACTCTTAAATTTCCTTCATCGCTAATGTAGAAATAATCGTCAATGTAAAGCCCTCTGATATCAAAACAATTATCTAATTCTATTTTTGCTTTTAATTTGAATTTATTGTTTTCAAATTTGAAGATGTAGTAGGAATATTCTTGTATATCTTCGTCGTAATCATCCCAATCCCAATATTCGCCTGGAAATGCAATAAGGTTTCTTCTTTCATCAACCATAATTGCGTGGTGGTCATAACTTGCCTCAGAATATTCGGAACGAAGCTTTTTAGTAACAATTTCTTTTAATTTTGCTTTGTTAGAAATATCATACATAGCGATTTTTAATTTGCCGTTACCTGTTTCTCCAATACCAAAAAGCTTATCTTTACCAAATGGATGCAAGTAATCTGAAAATCCCGGCATTTTTAATTCGCTTACAATTTTAGGTTTGCTTGGGTTTGAAAGGTCAGCGCAAAACAGCGGGTCAGTATTTCGATAGGTTACAAAATAAGCATAATCACCCAAAAATCTTGCTGAATAAATCTCTTCATTTTTTGCAAGGTTTTTAATTGAGCCGCTTTCATTTAACTTTTTATCAAGCACAAATAAGTGGTTATAAGATTTATCTTTGTCTTGAGTTGTAACTAATCGCAAATAACCGTCTTTTTCGTCCATTGAGAATGAATTTAAAATTCCGCCATCAACCTTTTTAGCGGTAACATATTTTATAACGCCTTTATCAATAGAGAATTTTGTTATTTTGGTTTTGTTTGTGTATTCGTCATCTTTATAATCGTCATAAAACTCTTCGGTAAAGTAAGCGTTATCTTCTGAAACAAATTTTAAATCTGCGTAACCGAATAGTGATTTATCATCAATTTTTAAATTGTAATCAATATTGTAAGAAGCGATAATAGAATATGACAATCTGTTGTATTTTTCAGCAAAATTAATACAACCTGAATTTTGATAAGAATACTTTTTACCGTCATAAAAAATCGGCAAATAGCAAGATTTTTCGTTCTTTTTAATCTTTCTGTCAATGAAATGGTGAGGAGTGTAGTTAGAACTCAAATAAAGCGTATCGCCTACCATTCTTGATGTGTTGTAATAGCCGCTTTGAATAAACTTTGTTTTTTGCTTTGGCTCTTTTGGATTTTTAACATCGTAAATATAAACATAAGTATAAGACTGTTCATTTTCCTTTTTGCAGTAATTACATTTGCAAGGAGTAAAAGGCAAAACTTTATATTTTGTGCTTAAAACAACGAGTTTGTTTTTGAACAAATATATACCGTCAATATCATCGTCTTCATCATCATTTATTGTAATAGTTTTGATTTTTTTGGTGTTTTTATCATCGGCTTTGTAAATTTTTATTTTACCTTCATCAAC
>CACZIY010000155.1 GCA_902781345.1 Oscillospiraceae bacterium
GAAGTAAAAGAATATGTTTTAAGCAAAAAAACTGCTGATGAATTGCTGAATAAGATTATTGATTTAGTTGATTATCTTATACCACTTTACTTAAAAGAAGGCAAAAGCTCACTTGTCATAGCTTTCGGTTGCACAGGTGGTAAGCACAGAAGTGTTACCTTTGCTCAGGCAGTTCACGAGCATTTAATTGAAAAAGGCTATATTTCAACGGTAAATCACAGAGATATTGATAAACATTAGGTAGTAAATATGAGTTTTAACACAGATGTTAAAAATGAATTATTGGAACTGTGGCAAAAGAAAAAGTGTTGTAAATTAAGCGAAATGCTTGGTCTTTTGCTGTTTTCTACTGATTTTTCAGAACAAAAAATCGGTATTAGTACCAATTCAGAAAAACAGGCAGATAATTACATAAGATTATCACAAAAATGTATGAATATTTCGCCGCAAAAAGCTAAAAAATCTCGCTTTTATGAGGTTTATTATAATAAAAGCGATATTCCTTTTGTTTTGAATAATTTTAACAGCGAAATTGCATATAGTATTTTTAGATGTGATAACTGCAAAAACGCATTTTTGCTGGGTGCATTTTTGTCAGGCGGCATAGTTTCTGACCCATTAAAAGATTATAGACTTGAAATTATATCAAAATCTGAAGATATCGCTATTCTCGCTTACAGAATTTTATATGATTTTGAGTTAAACCCTAAAATGACAATTAAAAATAAAAAAGTTTGTGTATATCTAAAAACCAGCGAAAATATTGAAGATTTTTTAACACATATAGGCGCTGTAAAAAGTTCATTAAAAATGATGAACGCAAAAATTATTAAAGATATAAAAAACAATGCAAACAGAAAAACAAATTTTGAAACTGCCAACTTAAAAAAATCGGCTGATTCATCTGCCAAACATATAAAGGCAATTGAAAATATTGAAAACAGCGGCAAATTTTCTGCTTTACCGAAAGATTTGCAGGATATTGCAAAAGCCAGAAAAGAAAATTTGGGAATGAGTTTAACTGAATTCGGTAAACTTTTTGGTTTAAGTCGTTCCGGAATATATCATAAACTTAAAAAAATATGTGATTTTGCTGAAAAATGTAATATTAAGAGGTAAAAAATGGCTTTTACACACTTACATTTGCACACCGAGTATTCACTTTTAGACGGTGCTTGCAGAATTGAAAACTTAATGAAAAGCATAAAAGCAAAGGGTATGAATTCCGTTGCTATAACTGACCACGGTGTAATGTATGGCGTGGTCAATTTTTATAATGCAGCGAAAAAATATGGTATTAAGCCAATTATAGGCTGTGAGGTTTATGTTGCCGCAAGAACAAGATTTGATAAAGTGCATGAATTTGATGCTACCAGCAGCCACTTAATCTTACTTTGTAAAAACGAGACAGGCTATAAAAATTTATGTAAAATAGTTTCAAAAAGCTTTATTGAGGGCTTTTATTACAGACCAAGAGTTGATAGAGATTTAATTAAAGAAAACAGCGAAGGCCTTATCGCTTTATCTGCTTGCTTGCAAGGCGAGCTTGCAAGACAAATTACAAATGGAAATATTGACGAAGCCTTAAATACTGCCAAATGGTACAAAGATGTTTTTAAAGACGATTATTATATTGAGGTACAAGACCACAATTTGCCTGAACAAAAAAAGGTAAACTTACATCTTGAGCAAATTGCAAAAGAGTTAAATATCGAAATTGTTGCTACAAATGACGCACATTATGTTGAAAAGCAAGATGCAAAAATTCAAAAATATTTAATGCTTGTCGGGCAAAATAAAACTGTTGAAAGCACAGATGCACTTTTGTTTCAGACTGATGAGTTTTATGTAAAAGATGAACAGGAAATGAGAAATCTTTTTCCGAAAGAGTATCTTGATAACACTCAAAAAATTGCTGATAAATGCAATTTTGAGTTTGTTTTTGATGAGTTAAAACTGCCAAAATTTGAAATAGAAAACTGCGATAATCATTTTGAATATTTTAAAGAAAAATGCTTTGAGGGTTTAAATACAAAACTGCCAAATGCAGATAAACAGTATATTGATAGACTTAATTACGAATTAAATGTAATCAATGAAATGGGCTTTGTTGACTACTATTTAATTGTAGCCGACTTTGTAAACTATGCAAAAAGCCAAAAAATCCCT
>CACZIY010000156.1 GCA_902781345.1 Oscillospiraceae bacterium
TGAGCCGTTTTTCCTTTTTCTGTAATAATAGTTTGCTGATTTCAAAGCACCGTATTTTGCTTTTTCAAGAATTAGCGAGTTGATAAAAAGACTGTCCTCACCAAATTTTACGGTATTATCAAAAGAAACACCGTCAATTGCTTCTTTTTTAAAGAAAGCTGATGTTACATGCATAGTGATTTTATCAGAATCTTCAGGCTTTCTTATGTCAATAATACGGTCGCCGTTATCAAATTTATAATCTAAAACATGAAGTCTTGAAACTGCATCAAATTGATTAATACGACAAGAAACCACATCAATATCATTATAATATTTTTCAAAGAATTTATATACTGCATTAAATGCTTTTGTATCCCAAATATCATCAGAATCAAGAAAGTTGACATATTTACCCTTAGCATATTTAAAGCCTTCGTTTCTTGCACTTGAAACGCCACCGTTATCTTTTTCAATATAAACGATATTGTCGGGATATTTTTCTTTATACTTTTTGCAAATTTTACCGCTGTTATCAGGCGAGCCGTCATTTACAAGTATAAGTTGAATATTTTTTTCAAATCCGATTGTTTGTTTTACAACGGACTCTGTCATTTACAAGTATAAGTTGAATATTTTTTTCAAATCCGATTGTTTGTTTTACAACGGACTCTATTGTTTTTTCAAGATATTCTTCAACCATATAAATCGGCATAATAACCGAAAATTTAAATTCTTTTTTTTCCATTTTTTTGCTCATTTTATTTTTTCCATATTAACCTTTGCAATTTTTCTGTTAAATAATCAAAAATTACTGCCAACAGACAAGTAGAGAATAATGACAGTATAAAAAATTCGTATTGATGATTTACGCTGATTTTAAAATACTGCAATATCAGCATTGGTATTCTTTGGAGAATGTAAATGCTGAAAACACGCTTTCCGAACCATTCAAAAACGGGGTTTGAGAAAGAAACCTTCATTGTAAAGAGCACAACGGCAAGAGTAAAAGCAATAGCCCAAATCGAATAAGCGTAAATACTTTTTGTACGAACATTATATGCAAAAAAGAACATAAATGCAACAGTAAGACAAGTTATTAAGTAGGTGACACCGCTTTTCATTACAAATTTATCAATATAAGGTTTAAAATAAGAATAAAAACCTCCTAAAACAAATAATATTGCGGTATTATAAGTATAAGCAGGTCTGTCTGTAAGCATTTGCGAATATACAAATATGATTGTAAACACCGATAATAACAACAAACTAATAAACATTGTAACTCTATTCTGTTTCAATTTTATTATCACGAATGAAACAAAAACAAGCAGATAAAGTATTAAAGTTACAAAAATGTACCAGTTTGAATTACCTACAGTACCCCAGCCGATTAACGAAAGAAGAATTGTTTTTAAATCAAAGTCATTTCCTAAAAAATGTTGAGTAATTACAAACAAAAGAACGGCTATGTCAAAATTCAAAAGCACTTTCAAAAATCTTTTACAAGGAATTGATTTAACATAGCTGAAGCCTTTCTTAATGATAGATTCCATTATTCCGTAACCTGAATAAAATAAGAACATTGCAACAACCATTTGTCCCATATGCGATTTTAAAAACAAATATGGTTTATTATAAAAGCCATTTAGAGTGACATATTGCGAAAAATGGGAACAAAAAACAAGAATAACAAATAAACCTTTAATTATATTTGAATTTTCTTTAGAGTTATAATCTAAATGAAATTCGCCTGCAGGAGCAATTTTTGCGTTGCTCACAATCAGCATAAGTAATATTAAAACTACAAATAACATTTTAACCTCTTGTTTTTATGAGAAAATCATATATATTATCAAAATAATTGCAAGAACTATTCTGTAGTAACCGAACACCTTAAAGTCGTGTTTTTTAATGTAGCCCATTAAGAATTTAATTGCGACTACTGAAACAATAAATGAAACTAAAATACCTGTAATTAAGCAAATAACTATTGTAGGTGAAAAAGCAATATCACCGAGCAATTTTACTGCTTTTAATAGTGAAGCGCCAAACATAACAGGAATTGCCAGGAAAAATGAGAATTCAGCGGCAACCTCACGAGAACAACCAATTAAAATTGCACCTAAAATTGTAGCACCTGAACGAGAAGTGCCGGGTATCATTGATAAAACCTGAAAAGCGCCGATAATTAGCGCAGTTTTGTATGAAAGTTTTGAAAGGCTGTTAGTTTGCACCTTGATTTTGCCTTGATTTTTCATATTTTCAACAACAATAAAGCCGATACCATAAATCAAAAGCGTAATAGCGACAGTAGGGAAGTTGTAAAAGTTTTCATCAAGCCAATCATCAAGTAAAAGTCCTAAAATCGCAGCTGGTAAGCACGCAATTAAGATTTTAAACCACAAAATAAGTTTTTTGATGTCAACATAATTGTTGCAAAACTCCTGCACTTTGCCTGCAAAGCCCTCACTAACAGGCGTTTGCCAGTTAATTACTTTGCGGTTTTGCTTTGAGTGAAACGGCCAGATTTTGTTCCAAAACAAAATAATTACCGCACAAATAGCACCGAGTTGAATAATAACTCTGAAAAATTCAATAAAATTCTTATCTAAATTAAAATTGAAAAACTTTTCAAATAAAATCAAATGACCTGTGCTGCTGATAGGCAGCCACTCAGTTATACCTTCTACAAT
>CACZIY010000157.1 GCA_902781345.1 Oscillospiraceae bacterium
GATCACTTACTGGAAATAGATGCACAGTCTCATACGCTGGCCGGGTAACTGCCGGCTGCCGAGTGGAAAACGAATTTGCGAAAAATACTTGACACAATCACGTATTGTTGCGCAATATATATTACAGGCTAATGCTCTGCATAATTACTTTTTCTATAATGTCAAAAATCTTTCTAAACTGCTCAAAATCAAATCCTGTGGTCAAGCGATCGTCATTCAATATCTTATTTGCAAAAACATCTTTTGACAAAGCTACATTGTTCTTTATCGTTCGGATCCATACAAACAGAAACATCCTGACCAATCATATTGCGTATTTCCGTTTGCATCTGCGGAGCAAATGTCCTGGTTAAAAAAATTGAAGCATCTGCTACGACTTTCTTATTAAACTTATCCTGCTGATTTTTCGAGCGTTCCTTCCACGGTTCTTCAACAGCATAACCCAAAAGTCGCCAATCCATTATCAGATCAATATCCTCTGAAAAACGGCTGATTACGTGGTATGCCTTACTGAGGCTTGTGCCACCCTTAATGGTGACATATCATGGCAAAACAGGCAATGTGAAGCAACTTACCGTAATGGGTCATTACATTGGTAAATCCCCAGTCCATCTGGTATGTCTCGCCCGGTGTGCTGCAATATATCGCCGCACGGTAGGTTTTTAAGAGTTTATCAATCTTTTCTTTAACATACGCTTTAGCGGGTTCAGGATTTTTCAGAAAGGCACCGCCGTACGGAGTTATTGCGAATTCTTTTTTGTATAACATAGAAGGCGCGTTATCTATTATTTCATTTAAATTCTGCACAATAAACACCACCATATTATTCCATATCTTTAATAAAACTTCTTGATGAATTCTGAATAAGAAGAAAAAACTTTATCTGTATTATCAAGAAAAACCTTATTTTTAGCCGTAATCTCCGGGCCATACGTCGTCAAATGTTCAACTAAAATAAACAAGGAGCCTTCAAGATATTTTCTTAAAAAAGTTTGCATAATTTCACCGTATTCATCTTCTATTTCTAAATATATTCTATTATCATTAATTTCTGTAAAAAACAACATATTATTATTTAAACAATGGCTCCATCTGGAAAGTTCATTGTGTAGTTCACTAATAGCAGAATTCCCAATAACACCTTTATTATCGATATTATTGTGTTTAGCACTTAAATCCACTTGCTTTAATACTTTGTTAACGTTTTTCTGCATAAACTCATAATCAGATCCGCTTCTAAAGTCCAAATTATTATTAGCAATATAACTTTCCCTAAAATCTTTATTTATAAAAAAAGCCCTAAACAACCTCATTGTTTCTAAAGAAGCTCTTAAGGAATTGAATGCTGCAAAGGGCAATCTATCATTCAATAATTTATAAAATCCAAATAAATTTTGATAAAAAGCTTTATTAATTATAATTATACTTGCTATTTCATAGTGATGAAACTGTTTTGAATAAAAATCAGAATTTTGATCTTTAAAAGAATCAACAACAATTTTATAAGAATCTATCGTATAGTGATATAATTCATTATAAAAATTATTTAAAAACTCTCCAAATTTTCCAGTAAAAATTAACATCTCCACTTCTCCAACCAAAAATACTTCTTTGAAAACCTATTCTGCGCTCCCTACTAAAACTCGGATTCAAAAGAAAATACAACGCCGCAGGCTTCTTCGGTTAACGGAAAAGCCTACGGTGACAATTATTTTAGTTTAAAAATTTACGCAGTAATCTCTCCATTTACTGGAAATCTTCATTTCTCAACGCGCTATCTAAACATGAAACTTTTAAATCAAGGAGACTATAAGTTATATAATCTCACTCACTGCAGACCGGACATTTTCCAACATAATCTTCAGGTTTAGCAGGATGATTTTTATTATTCTCATTTGGGAAATCATGAAAATTCCTGCACTCCGTCATATATGCATCAGCTACTGTCTCAGCATATTTAAATTTAAAATATTCATAATCAGAATTTTCATCTATATGTTCTTTTAAACGCACATTTAAATCCGTATCTGATCTCCCAACATAACAAACGTAAAAAATACCATCCTCTTTATAACCAAGTGCATAATTACCAATTCGACCCATTCTTACATATCGGTTAATATTTGTTACATTCAGTCTGTGACTTGCGCCCATTCCAAGAGTTTTCATCATATATACCTGCCAATAAACAATATTTTTAAGATTACTATCACGAACATTGTTTTTGAAATACTAACTGCTCTGTTTTATACTATACACTTTTATTCCCGTTAAAGACTCTATAGCTTTTATATCCCAAAGCTCGTTCTCATAAACAAAGCACTCTGTTTTTCTTTTCTTAAAAATCCTAACAGGTTTTTGCGTCGTGTTATCATAAACATGTAATACGTCGCATACTTTAATAAGTTCTGGTAGTAACCCTAGTGACTTTTTGTACCTCGACCTGATTTTATCTTCAGGCACATCATGTCCACCCTCTGCTACACGCACTTTCACACGCAAAATATTAACTTCAGGGTCAAGAGTTAAAATAAAAAAGGCACGTATTGAGCTGACCCCCAATTGTTAGACCAAAAATCTAACAATTGGGGGTCAGTTTTTTATGGCAAAACACAACTATGAATTTAAGAAAAAAATAGTACTGG